>JBDOMX010000733.1:0-2753 GCA_039831615.1 Planctomycetaceae bacterium | reverse complement strand
CTTCGAGGTCTTTCCCTCACGATTGACGGCCAGGCGCGCCCCGATCTTCTCGGCCACTCCCGTCACGTTGTGATAGTGCAGGTGGCCGAAGTAACGCAGCCCGTGTTTCCGGGCCAGGCGCGCCCGGTTCAGTATCGCCGGCCGGGTCTGGCCGTAGTAGTCCTCCTTGTACCCCGGCGTGCGGTCCTTGATGTCCGTATGGAACGTCCAGTCCTGGCGATCGACAAATACCGTTGCACCGGCGCCGGCAAGTTCCTTGATCAAATCCTCATTCGAGACCGGGGCGACATCACCTGCGGTGGTGTCGAGGTTGGGATACTTGCCGCCGAGCCGGTCCCAATAGAACCATGGCTGCCAGAAATAGCAGATCTTCTGCTGCTCCCACCAGGGGATATCCGGTACCGGCTGCTGCGCCCGCACAGGCGACATCAGTGCCGTCGCCAGCATGATCCCAGCCCACCAGGGGCCGCGCATTACCGACGTGCTCATGCTGTTTTTCTCCGACTTACGGCTGCCCTGGCGAGTCACCGTGTACGACACCGGAAGAAACCCCCAACGTTGAATCTGGGGGCCCACTTCCACCTGATCAAACCTGGTCGCACCTGTGGAGTGTGAGCGGCGATGGCGATTTGGTCACCGGCACCGAAGCCAACAGAACACTCAACGACAGTCGAAACCAAGTGACGTCAAACGGCGGCACGGGCCGGCGTTCTTCAGCTGCAACCTCTGACGCCTCGTACGGATTCTCTGCCATCACAATTCCCGGCACACCAACAGGACGAACTCAACAAACCCTAGAGCACTGAATATCGAATGGCAATCAGCCCTGGCGGTTCATTCCTGTCCGGGGCAGGTTATTGAGCCAGCGGCAAGGTAGGATGCGGTGATGTGGTCCTGGACAAGATTCATTTTGCGGATGATGGCGCGAGTCGGGTTGTTGCTGGCGGTCGTGGAGTGGAAGCGTGCCGGCATTGGAGGATCGGTGGCTGGCAAACACCGCGTCCCGGAGAACCTGCGCCCGAAACATCGTGCCGCCGAAACCGCTCCTCTCGATGAGGCCGTAACTGGGCGGAGGCGATGCGCGGAGCTGGGTAAGGTTTGCCAGATGCGCCGCGAGCAGTGAATGAACACGAACATCCCTCGGAACTGACGGTTCGGAGCCGTCGTCCCGAGATCGCAACTGACTGGGAAACGAATGGACTGCATTTAATGGTTCGTGGTATAGTGGAGATATGATAAAACTTTCGCGAGAACAGACTGAGCAGGCACTCCGGCACCCGGATGGCGTTCAATGTCAGGGTGACGGCGTCGACAAGTCGTTCGTCATCATTGACGCAGAAGTCATGCTGCAGATGCAGGAAGCCATTTCACGTAACGACCACGCGGCCATTCAGGCCGGTATCAACGACATGGAAGCTGGCCGAATGCACCCAGCCGAAGAAGCTCACCGTCACGGGCGGGAAGAGCTGATTTCCCGCTACAAGCAATGAGTTTTTGGTTAAACGTCACGAATCAATCTCGTGACGACATTACCCGCAACGCCGGTTGGTGGGCAGACAACCACTCACTCGACGAAGCGCTGAAGTGGTACGATTCCGTCTACGACCAGTTGAATGAATTGCCGCCTTTCCCCGAAAGCCACGGTTTGGCTACCGAGAACGATTCTTTTCCCTACGAGTTGCGAGAAAAGCCGGTTGGCGGCAAGAAGCGAACCTATCGAGCCATCTTCACGATTGTCGGTACTGAGGTCCGAGTTCTCACAGTTCGCCGTGCCGCTCAACGTGCGATTACTCCCGACGACGTTTGATGTGTTGCCCCGCGGTCTGAACGCCAGTACAAGCGTTGCATCAAGGACGTTGCGCAACGTTCTTGAGAATCACTCGCAACAGCTCGTGCATGCGAGCATCAGCGATTTCGTGAACTACCCGTACGAGCAAAAACTCGGACGACCCAGCAACCCATCGATTGACGGGTGTTCTGGCTATCGGCTGCGTGAATCTCGGCTGCCGTATTGTCAAACACCTCGACCGAACCTGAAACAAACAAAAGACCGGATTTCGTGGTTTTCTTGCCCGTGAATCTCGGTCGACGTTCCGGGCGAAGTATTCGAAAGAAACCTCACCAACGGTGCTCTCATCTGCCGATCAGCGCGGCAGCGATTTGCATGCTGATGCAAACTGGTGATCATTCGCGGATTTCTGCGATCACCGATTTGTCCGCCAGCTTCATTCTGCATCCGTGGCAGATGCTCCTGCTGATCATTGCCGCCTGGATGAATCGGCAGCAGCAGGATGCCATCGAATACCTTCGTACCGAGAACGCAATGCTGAAGGAGAAGCTGGGAAAGAAACGAATCCTGCTGAATGATGATCAACGGCAACGGCTTGCAGTGAAAGGCAAGGTACTCGAGCGAAACCTGAAAGCGTTCTTTGGTTCGTCCAGACAACTGCGGAGCATTACCGCACCTGACGCTGCCGACTTTCGACGCTGGCTGAAGGATTCGGAACAACTGCACGAAAACACCATTCGCCGCCGTTGTGGACGTTCTCGCCAGTTCTTCAGGGAAGCACTGAAGCGAAAGCTAATTGATGAGAATCCATTCGATGGAATGCCTGTCGCAGTTCAGTCGAACAAGGCAAAAGAGCATTTCGTGACGCTGGAAGATACTTCAAAAGTGGTCGCCGCATGTCCCAATGCGGAATGGCGGCTGATCGTGTCATTATGCCGATTCGGTGGGGTGCGTTGTCCATCCG
>JBDOMX010000870.1:0-12223 GCA_039831615.1 Planctomycetaceae bacterium | reverse complement strand
AGTGGACATCATTCGAAGCTCGGATTATGGCCCGTCACACGAACTCGCGCAAGTCATCCTCTTCTCCGTAAATTACCCGAAATGCGCGCCCCGTCTGCAGGACAGGGTGAGAGAACTGCAAGCCATTCTCAAATGCTCGTTGTAGACGGTCTCTCAAACTGGCAGAATTACGAGATCAGGTCGCGCGTCATAATCAACAGACCCTGCCGCCGATTGTGAGATCGATTCACAAATGTGCTTCGTCTACCAATGAAATGTCAGTCAACAGCTCCGGATGCACAAACAGAACACGCCACGATCAGTCGTATTGGATACTGTCTGTACTGTGGTATTCTTCGGGCTATTCCGGCTGCGGCAGTGGCACGATAGGATTTGACCAGGCTACTGGGAAAGTGCATTAGAACAGTTTTCAAAAAGTCGCGGCGGGTTCTGGCTGGCCGGGGGCAATGGATGATGGGCTCTTGGACTTCCGCCGGGGCCACGAATCAGCGTAATACGCTGTAAGGATAATGTTTGTCTATGATCGATTCACTCTCCAGGTTTGTTTGCGGTGCACTGACTTGCGGTGTGTTGCTCTTTCCCGGGACCGTCGGCGCCAACGATGAGAACATTAAGCGAGCCCAGGTCGATTCGCATGATGTGATTCCCATCCTGCTTCTGCGCTGCGCAGTTTGTCACGGACGGCAACATCAGGATGGAGGCCTCGATCTTCGCACGAAGGCCTCCATCCTCAGGGGAGGCAAGTCCGGCCCCGCGATCGTGCCCGGAGAGCCGGAGAACAGTCTGATTCTGAAACGAATTCATGCAGAGGAAATGCCGCCGCGTAAACGCCTGATTGAAGTCAGTGTCAAACCTGTGGAACCTGGTGAGATCGATCTGCTGACGTCATGGATCGAGGCGGGACTGCCGGACGGCGAAATCAAATCGCGGGCGACCGAACAGGAATCCCCTGTCAGCGAAGAAGATCGCGAATTTTGGGCATTTCAGCCACCGGCTGAGTCCAACATACCACTTGTCCAAAACACGGAACGTGTCAGGAACTCCATCGATGCGTTCATCCTCGAAAAGCTGGAAGACAAGGGGCTCAGTCTTTCTCCAGCGGCGACGCAACGGACATTGATTCGGCGGGCAGCGTTCGACCTGACGGGGCTGCCACCGGAACCGGAATTGATCGACACCTTTTTGGCGGACGACAGACCAGGCGCCCATTCACGGATGATCGACACGCTGCTTTCCTCGCCCCGGTACGGAGAACGCTGGGCAGGATACTGGCTCGATCGCGCCGGCTACGCAGACACCGAGGGCGAACGGGAACAGGACATTCTCCGCCCGTATGCGTACCGGTATCGTGACTACGTGATCCGGGCATTCAACGCCAACAAGCCGTACAACCGTTTTCTTCTTGAGCAACTTGCGGGCGACGAACTGGCCGACTACGAAAATGCCGATGAGATCACGCCGGAGATTTACGACAATCTCGTCGCCACGGGATTTCTGAGGATGGTTCCGGATCCCACCTGGTTCAACGTGACTGGGTTTGTGCCCAATCGACTGGATGTCGTCGCCGATGCGGTTGACGTGCTCGGCTCCGCTGTCATGGGTTTGACAGTTAAATGTGCTCGATGCCATGACCATATGTTCGATCCAATTCCCCAGCAGGATTACTACTCTTTGACGGCAATTCTCAAGGGAGCGTATGACGAACACGATTGGTTGAAACCGAATGCGGATGACCTGCTCGAATCAATCAACAGGGGAAGACATTCTTTCCGGAATCTGCCGCATGTGCCGGCCGACGAACTTCACCGATGGACAGTCCGAGACGAGGAAGTGCAGGCGGAAATCGCTTCCTTGAAAGATGCGCTGAGCAAAATCACAACACCACTCAGGCAGCAGTACGTCGAAGACAAACTGGCCGAATTACCAGAAGCCCTGCAGAATGACGTCCGCCGGGCCGCTGATACCGTGGCCGGGGAGCGGAATGAGCATCAACAGGCCTTGATTGAGAAATTCGATACGACGCTCTTCCCGTCAGACGAAGCACTTAAACAGTCCAGCGAGGACTTTAAGAAAGCGGTCGAAGAGACGGACAGAAAAGTTGAACCGCTGGAAAAAGCACGTCGCCCAAGACCAATGATCCGTGCGCTCTGGGATCGCGGCGAACCGTCTCCAACGTACCTGCTGAATCGAGGGAGCTATCTGCAGCCAGGTCCACTGGTCGAGCCCGCAGCGCTGTCCGTTCTTTCGAGCAACAAGCTCGACATCAAATCACCCTGGCCTGGGTCGACGAAAACAGGACGCCGACTGGCACTGGCAAAGTGGCTTGTTCAGCCCGATCATCCTCTGACGGCACGTGTCATCGTCAACGCCATCTGGAAACACCATTTCAGACACGGAATTGTAAAATCACTGGACAATTTCGGAATGACAGGAAGCCTGCCCACGCATCCGGAACTTCTGGACTGGCTGGCACTTGAGTTCATTCGAAGTGGCTGGAGCATCAAGGATCTGCATCGCCTCATCATGAACTCCGGCACGTACCGACAATCGTCTGTCGTGACTCCGGATCACGAACGGCACGACCTGGATAACGATCTCCTGTCCCGATTCCCCATGAAACGGATGGAGGCCGAAGTCCTGTGGGATACCCTGCTGCTGATCTCAGGACGTCTGGACGAAACACCATTCGGATTCGCGGATGCAGTCACGGTGCGAGCAGACGGCCTGGTGACGGCCGTCGGCACCGACAAGGGCTGGCGGCGCAGCATTTACGTCGAGCACAACCGCAAACAAAACATGACCATCCTTGAATGCTTCGATCTGCCACGTCCAACCCCGAATTGCCTGGAACGAAAACAGTCGACGGTGGCTCCTCAGGCCCTGCATCTGCTGAACAACGCGACCATCGATCAGTTGATGCTGTCTTTCGCCGACCGCGTGGTTCGCGAGGCGGGCACGGATCTCGCCGGACAAATCGAGAATTGTTACGAGCTTGCCCTGACCCGACCGCCCACGGCTGACGAAAAGCAGCTCGCGACAGAGACGCTTGAGCAACTGCGGGTTTCGCGGATCGAGAACACACCCGACCCGGAGCGCAGGGCTCTGGCGGATTTATGTCACGTTCTGATCAACTCGGCCGAATTCATTTACATCGATTGACCAGACTTCAGATCTTCCGCGAGATGGAAACGATGTCTCACCACCAGCATAATTTGATGGCCCGTCGAGGTTTTTTTGATCACGTAGGGGCGGGATGCTATGGCGCCGCGCTGGCGCATTTACTGAGCGAGGAACTGTCCGCCAGTGAGCCACAACAGGCACGGCGAATCTACGACCTTCGTCCGGTTCAGCCGGTTCAGGAACCGAAAGCCAATGCGGTGATCCACCTGTTCATGAATGGTGGTCCGAGCCAAATGGACCTCTTTGACCCGAAGGAGGAACTTACAAAGCGACATGGCGAATCGTATTTCAAGAAGATCGCGGGCGAAGTGGAATTCATCGATTCTGTCGGAGCCCTGATGCGCAGCCCGTACAAGTTTCGACGGCACGGCGAATGTGGCATGGCGGTCTCGGAAGTCATGCCACATCTGGCCAAACAGGTGGACGACATTGCATTGATTCGCTCAATGCATACCACGACATTTGCCCACGAACATGCTCTTTACAAAATACATTCCGGCCGCATGTTATCCGCGTACCCGACCCTTGGATCGTGGGTGACCTACGGCCTGGGTTCAGAAAATCAGAATCTCCCTGCCTACGTGGTTCTCGATGATCCGGCCGGACTACCTGTCAATGGGGTCGAGAACTGGCAAGCCGGTTTTCTGCCGCCCGTTTATCAGGGCACGCGTTTTCGATCCACGGGCTCACCGGTGCTGGATCTCGAACCTGACGCAGAAAAGCCTGCGCGAGTTGTCGATTTGCAAAGAGACCTGCGCACGACACTGGACAGCTTCCACCGCCAACAACGGCCTGGCCAGCCGGTTTTGGATGCGAGGATCTCGAATTACGAGCTGGCCGCACGCATGCAGCTGGCTGCAACTGACACGCTGGATCTCTCGCAGGAAACCGCGGAGACGCTGGAGATGTATGGTATCAACGACAAAAAGACCGAGTCCTACGGTCGTCGTTGCCTGATCGCTCGCCGTCTGGTGGAAAGTGGTGTCCGATTCGTGCAGCTCTACATCAGTGGCCAAATCTGGGACAGTCATCAGAACCTTGCCAGCGGACTCCGGTCGGCCTGCGAATTCACCGACAAGCCGATTGCCGCTCTCCTGAAAGACCTCAAGCAACGTGGCCTCTTCGACAGCACGCTCGTCGTCTGGGGTGGTGAATTTGGCCGCCTGCCGATCGCGCAGCTTGCAGGGAACAAGAGCGACAAGTCTTCCGGGCGAGATCACAATAAAAATGCCATGGCGACCTGGTTTGCCGGCGCCGGGATCAAGGGGGGCACTCAACACGGCGCCACCGATGAGCTGGGTTTCGCCGCCGTAGAAAACAAGGTGAGTGTCCAGGACTGGCATGCCACGATCCTGCACCTGCTGGGTCTGGACCACGAGCAGCTTGTCCTCGAGCGACTTGGTCTGGAGGAAAAACTGACACACGTTTTCGACGCTCATGTGATCGACGGAATCCTGTCGTGAGAACCGGGTGTCACAAGACGTTACAGAGCCTTTGCTTGCTTTCGCGGTTAACAATGAATTTGAATCCACTCAATTCGTCTGCAGCTCCGACAATGATCACTGCCATGATCTGCGTTTCATTGCTCGCTGGAAGTATTGATGCCGAAGAATTGCCGCCGATTTTTGAAACGCACGTTTTTCCAATTCTGAAAGATAAATGCATCGTTTGCCACAACCCGAACGACCTCAAGGCTGAGTTGGATCTCACCACAGGCCAGGGTCTCTTCAGCGGCGGTGAATCCGGCCAGATCATCGAGATCGGAAAGCCGGATGAGAGCATCCTTTATGAACTGCTCCATGAAGGCCTGATGCCACCCGAGGGAGAAGGAAGACCACTCACGACGGATGAACTCAACACGATTAAAAAGTGGATCGAGGCGCGATCACCGTTTGCCGACGGCACCAAACCCGAAGATCTTCTTGCCGGCACCGAGCTCAACCAACACGATATTCAGCCGATCATGCTGATCCGCTGCACGTCGTGCCACGGGCAGCGGATCCGGAAAGGCGATCTCGACTTGAGAACGCGTGAGTCAATGTTAAAGGGCGGAAAATCGGGTCCCGCGATTGTTCTCGGCAAACCCGAAGAGAGCCTGATCCTGCAACGTATTCATGCCGAAGAAATGCCGCCTCGCGACAAGTTGATTGTTGCCGGGGTCAAGCCGATCACGTCGTCGGAAGTCGACAGGATGGCGCGCTGGATCACACTCGGTGCTCCGACTGTAGAGATCGAGCCCGATGTCGCGACGACTCAGCCGGATCGGATCGTCACGGATAAGGACCGTCAACACTGGTCTTTTAGGCCGCTGCCAGCCAGCGTTGATGTCCCGACAATTGAGGAAGCAGGCCAGCATCCCATCGATGCATTCGTGCTCCGGGAACTCCGAAAGCACAACATCACGTTCAATCCTGTCCCCGACCGGTCAACGTTGTTGCGACGAATTTGCTTTGACCTGACCGGGCTTCCCCCAACGGCCGAACTGGTCGAAGCATTTCATAACAGCAATGATGAGAAAGCTTACGAGAAAGTCATCGAACAGCTCCTTGACTCGCCACGTTACGGCGAACGGTGGGGCCGATTCTGGCTCGATGCTGCCGGCTACGCCGACTCCGAAGGGAAACGAAGTGCCGATCCGGTTCGGAAATATGCGTACCGCTACCGCGATTACGTCATTCGCGCGTTTAACGAAGATAAACCGTATTCCCGATTCCTCCTGGAACAACTCGCCGGAGACGAGTTGGTTGATTATTCGGATCCGGACCAGGTTACATCCGAGGTCATCGACAACCTTGTTGCCACCGGGTTTCTGCGCATGGCGCCTGATGGAACCGGATCAGACGTCGTCAACTTTGTGACCGAGCGAATGGAGGTTGTCGCAGACGAAATCGACATCCTTGGTTCCACCATTCTGGGACTGACGATCAAATGCGCACGTTGCCACAGCCATAAGTATGACGCCATTCCTCACCGCGATTACTACCGCCTGGTTGCCGTTTTTCAGGGAGCTTTTGATGTCCATGACTGGCTCAAGCCAACCAGCGTTGCCGGGCAGTCGGATGATCACTTCCAGGCACGTTCGCTGGATGTGGCAACGCCGGAACAGCGCGAGGTCGTCGCTCAACACAATCAGGCCGTCCAGACTCGAATTGATCAGGAACAGGAACGCCTGCAGCATGCCGAGGCAGCCGCTCGGAAAGAAACATTCGATATCGAGCTGGCCCGACTGCCGCAGGAAATCCAGGATGACGTGCGAACGGCTGTTAACAGGACGGACGACGACAGAAACGAGGACCAGCAGCGTCTCGTGAGGGAATACGAATCCCGCTTAACACTCACCGATGATCAGCTGAAGAAAACGCCGTTGTATAAAAAGGTGCATGAAGACGTCACAGAGAAGATTAAGTCTCTGCAGGCCGAAAAAAAACAGGTGCCCATGATTCGAGCTCTGTGGGATCGCGGCGAACCTTCCTCGACCTATGTCTTTCGACGTGGTGACCATCGACTGCCCGGTCGGCTCGTCGGCCCGGGTGTCCCCAGCGTGCTGACTGATGGGAAGACTCCCTTTGAACCGGTCGAGCCATGGACCGGTGCCCCAAAGACCGGACGAAGACGTGCGTTCGCCGAATGGCTCATCGGACCGGATCATCCGCTCACGGCGCGCGTCATGATCAATCGAATCTGGAAACACCATTTCGGGCGCGGCATCGTCTCTTCACTGGATAATTTCGGAAAACTTGGCTCCCTGCCGACTCACCCGGAACTACTCGACTGGCTGGCTCGTGAATTCGTCAACCAGGGCTGGAGCATCAAACAGATGCATCGTCTGATCATGACGTCGAGAACTTATCGACAGTCGTCTGATGTCTCCGACAACCATCTCGCGGTTGATCCGGAGAACAACTGGATCTCCCGAATGCCTCTGCGCAGGATGGAAGCCGAAGAGATTCGTGATTCACTGATCTTTGTTGCCGGTGCCCTCGATGAAACACCATTCGGCAAACCGGACAAGGTGAGTGTTGGCAGGGACGGTCTGGTCGTTGCCATCCCCATCGATGACAAATATCGGAGGAGCATTTATCTGCGTCAACGTCGCAAAGAAATGCCGACGTTTCTTGAGACGTTTGATCTGCCACAAATGAACCCGGCCTGTCAGGATCGTGCAAATTCAAATGTTGCCCAGCAGGCTCTTTATCTGTTGAACAACAGGATGGTCCGTGATCTTTCCGATCGATTTGCCCGAAATCTGAAAGAAGCGGGTACCGCACCCGCTGCAGGAATTCAGCACCTGTATCTGTCAGCACTTTCACGTCGACCGACCATCGAAGAACTGGAGATCGGATCCAGTACCCTCGCGGACCTCGAAAAAGAATGGACTGAGTACTATTCCACACAGGCCGACGACGCAAAAGGAGACCCTGCCCTGGAAGCACTTCGCGTCTATTGCCACGCGATTTTGAATTCAGCAGGATTCCTGTACGTTGATTGAAGGCCCTGGGGAGCTTGAAGTGGACCACTTAAATCACGATACAACTCGATCTCGGCGGCGGTTTTTTCATCGTGCGGCCCATGGGACAATGGGAGCCGCCCTGGCGTACCTTGCGAGTCGGGATTTCGCCGGCGCCGATACGCTCTCCGCCGGGAGTGGGATTCAGCCGGCGACGCACGGCCCTCGGCGAGTCTATGATTTCCAGCAGCGTCAAACCCATTTTCCGGCAAAGGCCAAAGCCGTCATTCATCTGTTCATGAATGGTGGCCCCAGCCAGGTCGATCTGTTCGACCCAAAGCCGAAACTGGACCAGCATCACGGCGAACCATATTTCAATGACATTGCGCAGGACGTGTCATCTCCGGAACAGGCCGGCGGACTAATGAGAAGTCCGTTTAAATTCGATCGCTACGGAGAAAGTGGTGCCTGGGTTTCCAATGTGATGCCGCACCTTCAAAAACATGTCGACAAAATTGCCATCATCCGGTCGATGTACAATTCGCACCCTAATCATGAACCGGCACTGTTCAAGATCCATTCTGGTCGATTGCTGCCAGGGCGACCCTCCATCGGCGCATGGGTCGCCTATGGTCTGGGGAGTGTGAATCAAAATCTTCCCGCCTATGTCGTCCTGGATGATCCCCTTGGTCTTCCCGTGAACACGGTTCAAAGCTGGCAGAATGGATTTCTTCCGCCGGTTTACCAGGGAACGCGCATTCGCTCACAGGGATCTCCCATTCTGAATCTCCACGCACAGGATGCTGATCCCGATCCGGTGGTCCAGGTGCAGCGCGACCTGCTGCGACGAATCGACAACATTCATCGAAAGAAACGCCCAAATAACCTGGAACTGGATGCTCGAATTAACAGTTACGAGCTTGCGGCACGAATGCAGCTCGAAGCGGCTGATGTTCTCGATATCAGTCAGGAATCGCAGGCCACGCTTGATGCCTACGGAGTCGGCAACAAGACCACGGATTCCTATGCCCGCCGCTGCATCATGGCTCGCCGCATGGTCGAACGAGGCGTAAGATTCGTGCAGCTCTATATCAATGGCCAGATCTGGGACAATCACTCGGATATCAGGAACGGACTCCCGGCAGCCTGCAATCGCACTGATCAGCCGGTTGCGCAACTGCTTGAGGATCTCAAGCAACGTGGACTTTTAGACGATGTTCTTGTGGTCTGGGGAGGTGAATTCGGTCGACTTCCGATCGCCCAGGTGAGCGACCGGAAAAACCTGCAAACGGCCGGCCGCGACCACGGACCACGTGGGTTTTCGCTCTGGATGGCGGGCGGCGGGATTAAGCCTGGTGTCAGCTACGGCAACACCGACGATATTGGCTTCGCGGCGGTTGAGAATCGAGTCAGCATTGCCGACTGGCATGCCACGATCCTGCACCAACTCGGACTCCATCATGAAGATCTCTTCTTCGAACGCAATGGGCTGAAGGACAAGCTCACCGATACATTCAAGCCACGCATCGTTAAAGAGATCCTGGCGTAACGCTTTGGCAGTCCTGAGTTGAGATGGGCCACTGGCAGGCGGCACGGAAACACTGTCGCCCCTGCCGCGCAGACAGGGGTGGAACATCGTGGTCGCACTGATGCGGCAAAAAAAAAGGGGGCCGCACGCACCGAGTGCTTTCTTTGGTGTTTTGCGAAGAAGCCGAGTATGATGCAGGGTCAGGACGTTGGCATCAGTCAACAGTTGGGCCACGTCAGGAACCTTTGGGAAAGCCGTATGCTACGAGTACTCGGGTCAAGACGAAGGTTGTGCGGTGGTCTCACCCGGAGAGATTCTCTGCACATCGGCGGATTGGGCATGCTGGGTTTGGGGCTGCACGATTTGCTGAGGGCCCAGGACACGCGAGCGGCAGCGAAATCGTCAGCCAGTTTCGGCAAGGCGAAATCATGCATCCTGCTCCTGCCCTATGGTTCACCCCCACAGCATGAGACCTTCGATCCGAAACCAGATGCTCCCGCCGAAGCGCGCGGTGAGTTCAATCCGATTTCGACCAGTGTTCCCGGGTTACAGATTTGCGAAGGGCTCCCCAAAATCGCGCGAGTGATGGACAGAATTTCCATTGTTCGGTCCATGACTCATCCCTTTCCATTGCACTGCACCGCATATGTGACAAGCGGTATCCCGGACTACACTCCGGCCCTGGAGACCAGGCCGCGCGACCCGCAACTGTGGCCCTACATCGGGTCCGTCATCGATTATGTTGACGAACGTCAGGCCAGCACAGTGCCCGTTGTTCCGCGGAATATCGCGATCCCATGGAAAATGAATTCGCGTGGCGGAGAAGCCGCTTCTGTCCAGGCCGGACCTTATGCGGCATTTCTGGGCTCTGCCTATGACCCGGTATTAACCAACTTCTCGGCTGAGGGAACTCGGGAGATTATCAAGCAGCGGCCCTACGGCGTGAAGCACACCGTTAAGGATCCTTATGCAGGAATTGATCCAGCGGCCGGTTTTGAGATCGCAGGAGTCGGCGGAGCGAAGAATGCGACGCTTGACCGGCTCGACAGACGACGTGACCTGTTGGGTCAGCTGGCTGTGGCTGCGCGAGATCTCGAGAACCAACAATCTGTGCGCAACCTTGACCGGTACCGAAAAATGGCCTGGTCACTGTTGTCGTCACCAGCGATTCGCGACGCTCTTGATGTTCAGTCCGAAACAGGAACGCTACGCGACAGCTACGGGATGACGTTATTTGGTCAGTCGTGTCTCCTGGCCCGCAGACTCGTCGAAGCCGGAAGTCGGTTTGTCACTGTGTTCTGGGACGAATACGCGTATCTCAATACGGATTGGGATACTCATTGGAATCAGACACCGCGGCTCAAAGGCTGGTTATGGCCAGGGTTCGATGCCGCATTTTCCGGACTGATTCTCGATTTGGAACAGCGCGGCAGGTTAGATGAAACACTGGTTGTCTGGATGAGTGAACACGGAAGAACCCCACGCATCAACGGCCAGGCCGGCCGTGATCATTGGTCAAGAGTCTACTCGATTGCATTGGCGGGAGGCGGCATTCCCAAAGGCCAGGTCATTGGTTCCAGCGACCGTTTAGGTGGAGATGTTCACGAGAACCCGGTTTCACCCAAGGACATTCTGGCAACAATCTACCATCTGCTCGGGATCGATCCTGAGACGATTATTCATGACGGGCTGGGACGTCCTTTGCCAATTGCCGGAACCGGAATCGTCCGGAATGAGTTGACGTAGCACTTTGCTGCAGCCTATGACGCTGATTTGTGGCCGCGGCGGAGGTTCCAGAGTCCATGGTCCATTGCTCCCGCGAGCCGGAACCCGCCGCGACATTTCAAAAACTGCCTCTATTCCGGTGAGAGGCAATGCAGATTCCGAATGGTTCGCACCAACAACCGATCTCCGGAGATTGCGGGAGTCGCCATGACAACTTCCCCCATCTCGTTGCTTGCGACTGGTTTGAAGGTCTGACCTTCCTCAATCACCGTGACCTGGCCCTGTTCACTGACAAAGTAAACGTGTCCACCGGCTGCGACCGCGGAAGCTGAGTACGTGCGGCTGCCCGTACCGACTCGCCGGCGGTAGACCAGATCTCCGGACGTTGCGTTTCGGACCGTCAGCCGACCATTGTCGTTGCAGGTGTAGAGCAGCTTTTTGCTCACCAGCGGTGTTGGCATGTACGATCCGTCTCTGGGTTTCCACCATGCGAGACCGGAGGGCTCGGAGTCGTCATGGGCCGGCGTCAGATCTCCGGAAGCGGTTGGCAGGATGGCGTACGTCGGACTGCGCCCGTGACCGTTCGTCAGATAGATCAGGCCGTTGGCGAACAGAGGTGTAGGCACCGGAACATCGCCGCCATTGCTTAAGTGCCAGAGTGTTGCGCCAGTCTCCAGATCGTACCCGGCCATCTGGTGATAGCCGTTGCAGACCACCTGCTGACGATCTTCTGTTGTTACGACCAGCGGTGTTGACCAGGTCGCGACTTCGCCCTTGCGATCAATGCGACGAATCTCCTGCCCGGTCTTGATATCCAGGATCGCCACAAAGCTGGTATTCAGGCAGTCGCATTGAACGATAATGCGGCCGTTGTGGCTGATCGGTGAACTGGCAAAACTCCATTCCAGATCAGGCGCGTCATACGGGCCGGACAGCAGTTTACCGAAGTCACGTTTCCAGATCATATTTCCGTGGACGTCGAAGCAGTGCAGACCCTCCGAGCCAAAGAATGCAACCACATATTCGCCGTCCGTTGTCGGCGTGCAGTTGGCATGTGAAGCTTTCAGATGTCGCTTGACCGTGGGCTCACCGGTAAGAGCATCCCTGGTCCACAAAATCTTACCCGTCGCAAGTTGCATGCACACGACCTGCCATGTCCAGTCACCAGAGTCAATCGCGGACTCGCCCGCCCCTCCGGACCAGCCGATTTCAACGGCCGGACTGTCCGAGTCTGAGTTGATCGCCGTCGTCAGAAAAACACGATCGACCCAAACGATCGGAGCAGAGTGGCCAAGACCGGGGATTGTGGTCTTCCAGGACACATTCTGTTCTGTCTGAATATC
>JBDOMX010001133.1:0-2754 GCA_039831615.1 Planctomycetaceae bacterium | reverse complement strand
GCCACTCCAAAGCCGATGAACAGGCTCCGCAACGACTCTTCCGTCTGTTCTTGCTGACCTTCCCATCGGACCTTGACCTGTGGGTGTGACGCGAGCAATTGCGGCATGAAATTCGTTCGTAAATCTCCAACGATGGCGAAGGCATTGGCCTTCTCTCCTGAAGGCAGCGGTTTTTCGGAGATATCGGCTGAAATCGTGATCGACCGCATTTGTTCGATGCGATTGATCTCAGCCATGTTGCGGACGACGGACACATCGGCGAGTTCGGACAGCGGGCGTTGGACGCCATCGTCGGTTCGAACTCGGATGTTCTGAAAGCCCGCCAGCGACTTGCGTTCCTCGGTCGGATAGCGAACCATCAATTTGACTTCGTGTCGACCGCGCTGCAAACGCATCACTTCCTCACCGAAATAAGAGCCGCGCACGGTCTGTGCCAGATCGGCCAGCGGAATCCCCATCGCCCGAGCACGGTCTTTGATCTTCAGGTGGTATTCCCACTTGCCGGGGATCGAGTCGTCGAACACATCCACGATGCCTGGATAGGAACGCAACTTTTCCTTGCAGGCTTCAACAGCGGCTTCCAGGTCACCGGGCCGATTCGAGTGGGTGAGCAGCTTGAATTCGATGGGGGTCCCGCTGGGCCCCATGGCTGGACTGGAAAACGTCAGCTTCTCAACGCCAGAAAACTCACCGGTCTCTTGCCGCCAAGCACCGACGATTGTCTGGCTGTCCACGGTGCGCTGTGCAACATCGACCAGTTCCACGGCCACAGTCCCCACATGGCTGCCGGCAACATTGGAATTGCGTCCAGCGCCTCCTTGACTCTGGACCTGGCCCACATTGCGATGGATTAACTTAAAGATCTCCTGACCGGGATACAGGTCCCGCATGGCCTGCTCGATCCGTCGCGTCGCCTGATCCGTCACGCGACTGGGCGTACCATCGGGGTATTCAATCTTGGCCTCGACAATATTGGCATCCAGTTTGGGAAAGATGACGAAGGGCGCGATTCCAGACCGGACCAACCCCACCGCCAGCACCATCAGTGCCAAGGCCATACTGCAGATGACCGAAGGATTGCCAATCGATAACCTGAGCAACGGCAAATAGACTCGCTCAATGAAGCGATTGAGCCAGCGCGCCGTCCGAGTGCTCGCCTGGTGAGCCAAAATGGCCAAGGGCGTCAGTGGATAAAAGACCACCTGGACTGCGCGGAAGAATAAACTGTCTTTGTGGGCCAGATGGCAGGGGAGAATCACCATACTTTCGAGCAGCGAAATGACGAGCATCGAAATCACAGCCACAGGCATCACAGCAATGAACTTGCCCATGATTCCCGACACGAACAGCAGCGGCGTAAAGGCGATGATCGTCGTTGCCACAGAAGCCAGAACCGAGGGGAAAACTTCCACCGTGCCATCGACGGCCGCCTCGGTGTAACTCTTGCCCAATTCGCGATGAGTATAGATATTCTCGCCGATCACGATCGCGTCGTCGACGACGATTCCCAATGCCATCAAGAAGGCGAACATCGAGAGCATATTCAGCGTCTGCCCACCATAAAGCAGAACGCTGCCCGCCCCTAGAATTGCGACGGGGATCCCCAGTGCCACCCAAAATGCTAAACGTAAATCCAGGAACAGAGCCAACACCACGAAGACCAGCAACAGGCCCTGCAGTCCGTTGCGACTGAGCAGTTCCATACGGTCCTTAACGTTGACGGATTCATCCCGCCACGTCTTGAGACTGTAGCCTGCCGGCATGGAACGCGTGCGGACAAACTCCCGGACTTCATCGGAAATCAGCAACAGATCCTCGTTGGAGGTTCGATCGACGGAAATCACCAGCGCGTTGCGCCCATCGACCTGGCTGATCGCCGTCGCGTCGGTGAACTCATCCTTGACGTCCCCCAGGTCAGCCACAGTCAACACGATGCCATTGTCCTGGGTTAAGAGCGGTATCCGACCAATATCCTCACCCAGCGTCTGCTTGTTATTCCCACGCAGCAAGACTTGCAGCGACTTGGTTTCCAATCGCCCTCCGGGCATCTCCAGATTCTCACGGCGAACGATGTCGGCCACGCGTTTGAGCGTCAAGCCGTAGCGTCGCAAGGTGTCCTCGGGGATTTCGATGTCAATCTGATAGTCACGTGCTCCCACCAGGTTCACCTGGGAAACGTTTGGTAAACCCAGAATCTCGTTGCGGATTTTCTCGGTCACACTCCGCAATTTGAGTTCGACGTTGGGATCCTTGGACTCCGGCCCCAGCACGGCCACACGAATCGCCGGCTGACGAAATGTGACCTGGGTGACCGTGGCATCTTCCGCCAGCTCCGGAAACGTAGGGATGCGATCGACGGCCGAACGGATCTCGGCCAGCACTTTTTGGACATCATCGATGTCCGATTCCAATTCGAGGACGACCGATCCCGCTCCTTCCGCAGCGACGGTGGTTTGTTTCTTGATCCCACTGATCGGTCGAACGGCTTCCTCGATTTTCAAACAAATGCCGTCCTCAACTTCTTCCGGGCTGGCCCCAGGATACGGCACACTGATCAGCACCATCTCCAGTTCGAATTCCGGAAACACTTCGCGGCGCATCATGGTCAAGCAGGCTGCTCCCACGATTAGCACAGCCAACATCAACGTATTCATGCCCGGAGCATTCCGAACAGCCCATCGTACAATCGCTTTCATTCGCTCGCTTGGTCCTTTGCAGCCTGCCGCTTCTCGCGCACAGCCGTACTTGTGGTTT
>JBDOMX010000091.1:2398-2757 GCA_039831615.1 Planctomycetaceae bacterium | reverse complement strand
CAGAAAATCCTACGGCTTCCGCACGCAGAATGCATACGAAACAGCCCTCTACCACAACCTTGCAGACCTACCCATGCCAAACTTTACCCACTGTTTCTTCTGAGGAGGCTTCTGCATGGCCGAACGCGAACTCTGCCAGGAATCGCTCGGCTGCAAATTCACCTACCGACGGGACGAAAACGGCTCCCGACCCTCACGTCGATCAGATAATCAGCCGCACGCCGCCAAGTTCGGCGAGATCGTACGGCAGCCGCCCTCCCGGTGAGCCGATAAACATCAGATTCTTTGGAATATTCCATTTGTCTGAAAGCTCCTGAATCAGTTCCGGCCCAAAGTTGCCGTTCCACTGCACATATTCG
>JBDOMX010000091.1:1284-2388 GCA_039831615.1 Planctomycetaceae bacterium | reverse complement strand
ATCAATTTCCGGATAAGCCTGATCGAGAAACTCCAGTTCCTTTTCCAGATGCACTGGCGCCTCAATTTGTTCGTTGGTCACGGTAACAATCTTGAGTCGGTTCGTATGCTCGTTCTGCCGTACGTACAGAAGCGCGTTATTCAGATTGGCGATGTTGTCTCCCCGCGTAAAGAAGACGATTTGTTGAGCGTTGATTTCTTCGATCTTTTCACGCACTGCTTTTGTAATTCGAGTCATTGGTCCGACAATACCGGCCGTCAGACTTCGTACCGTGGACAGTGACGCTTTCAATAACGAAATGCGCCCGAGCATCACGGCAATCACCAGCATGGCCGGGATGAAATACTGCAGGAATGTCCAGACGTAGGCACTGTCGATGAGTGCATTCCCGATCAGTCCGGCGACCACCGCTGGAACCGCGATACTCACCGCGATCCAGTTTGCCCGGTCCGGACGAGGCAAACTGGCGCGGCGCACTTTCAGCAGAATATTTCCGAGTCCAAATAAGGCCATCACTGAGAGAAATGAAATCGTATAAAGGCCGGCCAGCTTCTTGATTTGACCGTTTGCGCCGGCTTGGTGCAGCTTCTCGTCAAGTTCTTTCGTCGACATATTTGGGAGGTTGGCACGATCGTCTTTGGACAGCGTCTTGAAAATATCTTTGCCGACGTCCGGAAGCACCTCTGGATCAAGAGACAGCACCTTTCGATTGACGCGACGACGAACGAGTTCCAATGGCGCGTCGGCGATTTCTGTTTCATCAATCCTGAGTTCTTCCACGGCCGACGATATGACGGCCACGGTGCCGTGAGGAACACTCTGATGGGTGATGAAGAGGACCGACACGCACAGCAAAAAGAAGGCAATGATGATGCGGTGCGTTGTGCCTCGGCTGTTGGTCTTCAGCAGGAACTGCGGAAGGCAACGATCGAGCGTCATGCGGTGCACGAGACCCGTGACACCCACGAAACTGGTCAGGACTGCTCCACTCAGGACCAACGCGGCATCAATCGATACCAGTGTGCTGAGCCATTTCCCGTCGCCACCCACGACACTGCCCACAACCTGACCCATGTGAGCCAGGAGTGCGGTCTGATTTCGATC
>JBDOMX010000091.1:0-1274 GCA_039831615.1 Planctomycetaceae bacterium | reverse complement strand
TAACACCGACAACGCCAGCAGCGCCATCAATGGATTAAAAAAGCTGACTGCAATCCAC
Organism: Planctomycetaceae bacterium; assembly: GCA_039831615.1. Classification (GTDB taxonomy): domain Bacteria; phylum Planctomycetota; class Planctomycetia; order Planctomycetales; family Planctomycetaceae; genus S139-18. Next base: position 1,216 of record JBDOMX010000091.1, on the reverse strand, counting down.
ATGTTCCGCAGTGTTTTGGGGAAGACACCGGCTTGTTGTTCCTCAACAAAGTTGGACGAACTTTCGAATCCCGAGATCCCCAGCATGGATACAGAAAAGCCAAAGAAAAGCGCGAGCCAGATGGAGCTGGACCCGCCAGCGTCCTCGTCGTTCGACAAGTCAGCGAATTCATCGTTGGTACCCGGTGCTGCTGGAAGTTCTTCGTTAAAGTTTTGCTGCGCTGTCACCAGCCCCCCTGCGGAACTCCCAAACACAAAGATCACTCCCACCACCAGCAGCACAGTCAATGTCACCAGGTGCGTGATGAAGATGCCGATCGCCACGGCAGCGGATTCTGTGATCCCAATAATGGTCAGTGCCATAAAGAACGCCAGCAGGACCACGGTCGCTACCGGCACATTGAGTCCATCCCACAGGTTGTGCACGTAGTGCATGCCTTCGAGGGCAGAAATCACGGCTGTGGCCATGTACGACAGTACGGTCAAACACGCGGCAACGGAGGCGGCTCGTTTACTTGTCGTATTGAGCAGAGCGTTATAGGCCCCGCCGTTCAGCGGCAGGGCGCCGACAACTTCTGCGTAAATCTTGCGGAACAGGAACAGGACAGCGGCCACCATCAGCAGCGAAATGGGCGCCAGTCTCCCCGCGTAAACAATCGCCAGGGCGGAAACATACAGACAGGACGAGGTAATGTCGTTGCCACAAATGGCTGTCGACGCCAATTCGCCCAGCTGACCATCATGCTCTTTGACGGAATGTGGCTTCGAAGCGGATTCTGACACGCGGAACACCTGTGCAGATGAGTCGGAAATGAGCCGCGAACGGTATCGAGATCGCGGGATTCTGACAACTGCCCCTGAAGGCACCTGAGGCGGTCGGCACAATTGATCTTCCCCTCAGGATCGTGGTCAGCCTGCATCTGGCCCTGCACGTGCGATCGGTGGAGACCGTTCACGACGATATTGGCGGTGGAATGACGATCGTCGCCCGGCCTCGCTGATCCCCGAAAAAGGGCCGAATTTCCACTGTCAGTTCGCCGACGATCAACCATAATCTGGCAAGATGACTTAAGGGCCAACACACATGGGCATGGATCCGGACGGGTGCAATTCCGTTTTGCATGTCGGCAAAATGGTTGTTACGCGGTGATCTGAGGGGTTGGTGTTTGGGGTTCAGTTTTGGAACTCATGGGTTGCGGCTGCCAGCGCCAGTCGGC
>JBDOMX010000950.1:0-2759 GCA_039831615.1 Planctomycetaceae bacterium | reverse complement strand
CGACGAACATTTCGACTGAAATGCATCGGTCTGGTTTTTCAAAGCTTCGAGCTGATCGACTATCTGAGCGTCGTTGACAATGTACTGCTCCCGGCACGGCTCAGCCCGGTAATCGAACTGACAGCGGAATTGGGTCGCCGAGCTCACTCACTGCTGGAACGGGTTCATCTCGAACGTGATGCTGCGCGATCTGTCACTCGACTCTCCCAGGGCGAACGGCAGCGAGTTGCAATCTGTCGCGCGCTCCTGACCGACCCGCCGCTCCTGCTTGCTGACGAACCAACCGGCAATCTTGATCCCGACAGCACGCTGCGAATCGTGGAGATTCTGCTCGACCAGGTTCGTGATCACGGCGCGACACTGTTGATGGTCTCCCATGATCATTCGTTGTTGTCTCATTTCGGTTCGACCATTGACTTCAACGTGTTATGTCCAGTCAGGTCCGCATCGGCAGGAGGCTCCGTTGCTGAGTAACGCATTGTTTTTGGCCCTGCGATCGCTGTACTGGTACCGAGGCCGAGCGATCACAATTATCCTGTGTCTGGCGACAACATTGTGGGTCCCGTTCACCGTGCGAATGCTCGTCCGCGAATTCCAGGACGACATTCTGGAGCGTGCCGAATCAACTCCACTGATCATTGGTAAACTCGGCAGCCGCATCGATCTGGTGCTGCATGGACTCTACTTTCAATCAGCGCCACCGGAAGCACTGACGATGCGAGAAGCGGACTACGTTCGTAAGTCCGGATTCGCGTCCGCGATTCCTCTGCATATTCGTTTTCGGACACAGGACGTTCAGCGCGCCAGTGCCGCACCGGTTGTCGGCACGACACTGGAGTACTTCGAGTTTCGCCAGTTGCGGATTGCTGAAGGACAAACGTTGGTTCGGCTGGGCGACTGCGTCCTGGGTGCGAGGTTTGCTGCACGAAGCGGACTCAAACCTGGCGACCGCCTGTTAACCGCTCCTCAGAATGCCTTTAATCTGGCTGGCGACTATCCGATGAACCTGCGAGTAACCGGTGTGCTGAACATATCGTGGTCCCCCGACGACGATGCCGTTTTCGTGGACATTCGCACGGCATGGATCATCGAAGGAATTGGACATGGTCATCAGGCTTTGTCGGCCGAATCGAAGGACCAGTTGCTGGAGGGTGAGGGATCGGGTCCACTCAAAGCCAATGCTTCGGTTCTTCCGTACACTGAAATCACTGACGAGAATGAATCGTCTTTCCATTTCCATGGGATTGAAGCTGATTTCCCCGTCACGGAAGTGCTCGCCGTTCCGCACGACCGAAAATCGCAGACCCTTCTTCTCGGGCGCTATGCGTCGGTCCGACGATCTGCAGCGATCTGTGTCAAACCTCGCGCAGTCGTGGGTGAGTTGCTGGGAATGGTCTTCAGGATCGAACAGTTGTTTCGAGTGGTTGCTGTTTTGTCGGCGGCGGTCACGGGTGTTCTGTTAACGCTGGTGGTTTTTCTGAGTGTCCGCCTGCGAGCTCCGGAGATGCGAACCATGCAGCGAATCGGCAGTGCGCGTGGCACCATCGCGCTCCTCGTTGGTACAGAAGTCTCCATGATGCTCGCGATCGCGATCTGCCTGTCTCTGGTTGCGGCGTCGGGGACTCGAGTGCTGGCAGGTGACTGGTTGCGGCAGTTTCTGTTCTGATTCTGCTTCGCTGCTGACCAACATGCGGAACACCTGTTCCGGTTCGCCCGGTTTGGACAGTCAACCAGCGCATTCTCGTTCACACAATCTGTTCGATGACCCGACCTTCAATGAGCGTGATGCGCTCCTGCCGTCCTTCGTGCAGGTAAGTGAGTTCTTCCTGCTCGAGGCCCAGTTGATGCAGGATCGTCGTATGGATATCGCGGAAATGGCAGCGTTCACTAACGGCGTGCATGCCAATTTCATCAGTCCCGCCGACTGCCTGACCCCCTTTGATGCCACCGCCAGCCATCCACATACTAAAGCCGACATTGTGATGATCACGGCCCTTGCCATTTTGTGCTTCGGGTGAACGACCGAATTCACCCCCCCAAAGAATGAGCGTGCTCTCCAGCAATCCGCGGCGGCGGAGATCCGTCAACAACGCCGCGACCGGCTGATCAGTTTCAGCGGCCATACGCAGATGGTTTTCTTCAATGTCGCTGTGTGCGTCCCACTGCAGGTTGCCTGGACCGCCGCCGGAAACAACGACTGTAAATCGCACCCCTTGTTCCACCAACCGCCTTGCCAGCAGACATCGCCGTCCGTAGTCGTCGGTCGGTTCGACGCCCACTCCGTAGAGATCCAGAGTCTCCTTTGACTCTCCCGAAATATCAAAAATCTCCGGTGCTTCGGTCTGCATCCGAAACGCCAGGTCGTAGGACCGAATCCGGGCCGACAATTCATCAGCATCAGAGTGCGCCTCGGCCTGGTTGAGGGCACGTATCAGGTTCACTGTCTTTCGCCGCTGGGCGAGCGTGACTTGCGGCGGGACCTCGAGATTTCGCACAGGTGACTTGCCCGACCCGAACATCGTCGGTTGATAGGCGGCCGGCAGAAAACCGTTGCCGTACATCGGCTGCCCTGCCTCGAGCGCGCCATCGGGATCGGGCATCACCACATAGGCCGGCAGCGACTCACTGTCGGACCCCAGTCCGTAGAGGCCCCATGAGCCCATTGAAGGAAAGCCAGGAAACGTCCGTCCACTGAATAACTCATATTGCGCTGCTGAATGCACGACTTTGTCTCCGTGGCAGCCTCGCAATACGGCAAT
>JBDOMX010000094.1:0-2772 GCA_039831615.1 Planctomycetaceae bacterium | reverse complement strand
TGGCCGACTCCACAGGATCCTGGGAGAATTCACGTTGCATGGCTTCCGCCAGTTGCACCTCCACCCCGGAAACGGCTTCCTTGAGCCTTGGTTCAACCTCGAGAAGATGGTCAATGGCCTGTTGTTTGCCGGTATCGGCTCCGGGCCCCAAAACATTGGCGACCTTCATGGAAGCCAGCGCTTTCGGCAGACATTCCAGTGCCTGGTCGATTCGACCACGCTGAGAATAAATACCATAAAGCACATTCCACGCCCCGCCATGGTCCGGATTGATCGTCACAGCCTGCCGCGCGGACATCACAATCTGCATGTATCGCATGTCCGATGGAAACCGACCTCCGGCCTGCTGAGCGAGCTGCGACTCCCAGGTCGCCAGTCGCGAATACGCGAGTGCAAGCACATAGAAACCTTCAGCGTTCTGGTCGTCGCTGGCCACCAGGCGATTCGCTGCGCGGATGGCGACCATCAGAGTTGCCGGCGTCTCCCGCATCGACAGAAAGTGTCGAGCAACCCGCAGATCTTCCGGAACGGAGGGACGCGTCCGATACAGGTACCGGTCATAGAACCCTTTTTCACGAGCGAACTCAAACCGCATGTCGTTCGTCGGTTCCACATTGCGAAAAGCGGTCTGAATCAGGTCGAATCCCTGCGGATTTTCCGATTCCGGAATGCCGCGCACGTAAGCAAAGATGGCGGCGGATGACTCCAGGCTCGTCAGCAGCCAGGATTCCGCATCAGAACTGAGAGCTCCAAACGTGCGGTAATGCGGGTCCGGTGGTAACAATCCGGCAATAGCGTGTGTAATGCCATCCGCCTGCAATTCACGATGCAGTTCTTCCTCCAGATCCGCACCTGTCTCCGGTTCCTCCTCTGAACCGCCTGTCGCGAGATCGGCCGTCGGTGTTGCAGCCGAATCGGCCTGCCGACCCTGTTGGCCGGCGACCAGCGCCGCATCGAGCATGTTCTGGCGGAGCTTCAAATAGCGGTGGGTGACGGAATCAGCATCATCGGGTGCTCCGAACGGCGTTATCCGACTGTCAATGTAGCTCTTGCGTTTCGACCAGATCAGAAAGTCACCAAGCTCAACTCGTGAGTGCAGGACGCGCGCCTCTTCAGGAAGCTCTGACAGTTGTTTCTTGAGTGCCCGGACTGACGTTTCAAGATCATCCGCGAACCCGTTTCCCACTGGAGTTCGTGTCGGCACGCGGTCAGTCACCAGCAGAAACCCGAGCATTGCAAACGAAAATACGGTAATTGCTCGCCCAGCCCGCGAAAACAGGATCTCCGCTCGCTTGATCGTGTACTCCTGAGGAAATGTCTTTTGGTACCAGCGCTGGCCGGTCGTGCCTGCTGCGGCTGCTGCGACCAGTGCAGCCGCGGCCAGTTCGTGGATCGCCAAAACGGACAGGACTGCAAATCCAACAAGAACAAACGCCCACGGGGCATCGCGGCGATCTTTGGACAGGACGATGGCCACGGCGGCAAACAGAATCACCGTCAGTGCGGCCACGTAGCTGAACTCAAATCCGCCCCAGCCACGATCATTGAACAGCGAGTAGTACTCCGTTCGTCCGTCGAGCAGAGCGATCGTATTGTCGTTCAGCGGATTCAAGGCCCGCAGCGCGGGATAGTCCACCCAGTACGTCTGAACAACCGACAGTACTGAAGCAACCGGGAATGGATTGATCAGAAGTGCGATTGCAGAAACGCCAGTCGCCGCCCACATTGCTCCGGGAGCAGCGGCCGGCCGCGTGTCACCAGGCACTTTTGCAAACGTTCGCCCGGCGCTGAACAACAGCAGCGCCAACACGCCCATCCAGGCGCGTGGATCCAGGTTCGCCCAAATGGCAATCGTGAGGGGCGCTTTCCAGATCAATCCATCAGTATTCCCCTCGAATGCGCTGTGCAGCATCCTCAGTACGAGAATCAACCCCAGCAGCGTCATCAGATCAGTGATCGGCATCAAGTCCGAGGCACACGCGGCGAGCGCGATCACGCCGCAGATGGAATTCCACCAGGTGGGCAGACCCGCCACGGAAATGCGCGTCAGCAGCCATGCGATCAGAGCGGCGATGGCCGCCTTAAAGATTGTCAGACCCTGTGCGCCACCAAGTTGCCATACAAGACTGACGACATGGTCAAAAAGCCAGCTGACGTTCGCGGTCGGTTCACCTTCCATCGAAACGGAATGCACGTCGGTCCGTGGCGGCAGGAACCCGTTTTCCTGCATGTATTCTCCCGAGCGAATATGCACGAGGACTCTGCTTTCGGCAATCTGTCCGCAGGCAAACAGCACTGCCAGCAGAATGGCAGCACCTCGCAACATAAAATCACCGCGGATCGCCTCTTCTTCGGCCAGTTCGGGCGTCAATTCTTCCAGTTCAGGGAGATCATCACCAGAACCCGTCCAGACACTGTCAACAGCGTCGCCTGATGTTTCAGCCTGGAGATCTTTGTCCGACTCCGGGGAGGGTGCGTTCGATTCTGTCACAGCGATGATTCCGATGCAGCGTTGAGTCTGGCAAGCGATGTAAACAAAGTTTACGATTGTGGTTACGTCAGGAATTTATTTGCGGACGATCGGCACAAATCCCCCTGTTCATCGACTACGTACGGATTCACGCCGGCGTTGGCGAATTGCGCACCTCAGCCCGACTTGAGGCCAACCCAGACTTATGCGTCGGGCAGAGGGGGCGCGAAGTTTCAGTGTGTAAATTGCAGTGTTTCGGCGAGGAACTGCTCGTTCCATCCGGCGCTTTGTCTCTTTCCCTT
>JBDOMX010000912.1:0-12323 GCA_039831615.1 Planctomycetaceae bacterium | reverse complement strand
TACCATAGTAACTGTCAGGGCTAAAGGAATCCCCCATATAATAATGCACTAGGGTATTATCAGACATCGTCAAAAAGGCATTGGCACAACCAGCAGGAACAAGAATGTTTTGTCTTTGCTTTGCCGATATCTCAAGGGATACCCACTGGTGATAAGTCGGTGAATCTTTACGCAGGTCTAAGACAATGTTGTACAAAGAACCTGTGAGGCATGAGATAACTTTTGACTCACGACTAGGGACTACCTGATAGTGAAAACCACGCATGGTATGTTGGTGAAAATTCTCCGATACATTACCTTGCTTAACTGTAAAATTGATGCCATTGTTAGCAAATTCACAAGCTACCGGCATGTCAGATTCGGCCAATAAGCCATGGAGGGGCAAGCGATGCTTCGCACAGGAATAGCGGCTCTGGTGGTCTGTGTCATCAGTGCGACTGATGTCAGTGCTGATGATGTGACGCCGCAGAAAAGCGGAACGTTGATGAAATGGTTGTCGACCGGGAACGGCGCTCGAGGGAGCGCATCCTCGGTCCGTCCCGCCACTACGCGTCGCGCCGTACGGCAGGCGCGACACGTTCAACAAACGGACGACACCGCCGTAGCTACTCAGCCTCAGCACGGAGAATCACCGCTGAATCCATTGCCAATTCAGATGGCGCCGGTGTTGCCCAATCAGTCGGTAGTTTCCGGTCCGCAGTACTTTAGCGTTTCCAACGCCAATGGGATTGCACAACCGGTTCATCCTGGTCGCAACTGGCAGCAGTATCAGGCTCCTCAACCTGTCTATCGCAACTCTTCCGGTGTCTACAGCACCGTGTCACAGGGGGTCGCACAGGCACCGATGTCGCAGGCTGGCGGAATCGTCTCGAACGCTTCACGGTCGGGGGCGCCATTGCATCCTGGCACTGCTCTTTATCCGTCACCTGTTCCTGGCATCCCTCAACAGGTTGGCGGCACGTCGATTTCAAATCAGTTCCTCAACCCTCACGAAATGCTGTACGCCCATCGGTATCGCGCCATGTACCCGCCGTACTCGTACAAAGTAAATGGCAAGTGGATGGTGACTCCGTTTGGAGTGTGGTCGCACGAAGACTGGCATTTGCAGGGCACGATGGTGGATGTGAAGTACAAGTCTTCGATCAGTCCGTTTGCATTGTTCAGTCCGCCGGTGAGACGCTGATCGGGTCTTAGCCAGCGGAGATCGAGTGTCCGAACTCCGGGCTGTCGATCGAGCATCGCAGAAAGTACGCACGGACGGCAGGGTCGGTCGTTTAGAAGTTTGTGTGACCGGGAACTCCGACCCGAAGAGTTTAATAACTGCGTGTCGACTGCTGACTCGCACTCTACGAATCATTTCACGGACCTTGAAATAAAGGTGGATCCAGAATGCGAATTCAAAGCTGCCCCCAGGCATGGTTAGCCACGGCGGTCTGCATGATGGCAGGCCTGCCGTTCGCTGCAGCGGACGACGCGCCGGGTGTTTTTCGAATGACTGACTTTCCGTCAACTCAGATTCAGCAGACCGGATTTTTTCGCGCAACCCTGGGACCACAGAATGACGGCTGTGGATCTTTAGCTTGCGGTGAGGTTGCGTGTTGTCCGACCGAAAACTGCTGTCCAGCTCCAGCGGAGTGCTGCCCTGTGCCTGGCAACATTTGTTGTGAAACTGCCTGCGGCAAAGGATGCAGCAGCAGCAACGGTTGCGGCTGTGGGTGTCCTGGCAATGAAAACACCAGTATCTTTGGCAGGATCTTTGGCGGATCAAAGAGTCGTTGCAGCTGTGATTCGTGTGATTACTGCGGCAAGGGAACGAGTGGCTCCCGCAGCGACAAGTCCAGAACTCCCTACAACAGTACGAATAAAACTGTACCATTCTGTGGCAAATACCAGATTACATACGCAAATCAGCCTTCATACGCGGATGCCCGGGATGGTATGGCCTGGGCAGCACAGGGATACGGTATGCCAGTCACAGTGCCAACGGCACCCGTGGTTCGTTACTCGTACAATTACAGTCACGGCACTCCCGCCAGCCGGCTGACTCCACTTTCCACTTACAACGCTTCGACGTCACTACAACCTCTCTTTTTGCAGTCGTGGTAGAGCGTTAATAAAGTTACTGGTCGCCTCAATCAAAACCGCTGCCTGTTAAAACCGGCAGGGAGATTGAGATCCTGGTGTGCCTCGCAGATTCCCGCATTGCTGCAGGCTACCAGGTTCCAATTCTGATGATCGGCCAGAAGTACACGTTGTACGCAGTGAGGAACGAGACCGCTGGGCTGCCTGATTGCAGACCGTCGGTGCAGACCCAACCCCGGACGAATAACAATCTCGAATCCAACCGTCGATTCGAAGGAGATGGAACTCATGTTACGACCTCTTAACCTGATCGGGACTGTCGGCATGATGGCGATGGCCATTCACACCGCAAATGCCCAGCAAGCCTCTGACTGTCAAACCTGTAACAATTCAGGCGGCGTCTACAAGACCGGCGCCTATGCAACGGGCGACTGGCAGTACGCCAACTGCGAATGCGACGCCGGCGATTCGGGCAACAGCCCGGGTGCACACACGGGATGGAACCCACCGGCCAGGCTTCCTGTGAACCGCGATGGAATCTGGTACCGCAACAACTGGCCTCAGGCATGGCACGGCAATTCCGGAGGTGGTTTCATCAGCAATTCACCGATGGTCTACCAGCCCACTGATACAACTCAGCTGGGGTATTCGTATGCGAAGGTGCCGACGTGGCAGGCCACACGCATGATTCCGCCAACTCCATCCCCGTCGCATTTCCATCTTCGCGCAAGTCTCCCCCGCCCACTCAACGGTTGTCCTTCCAGCGGTCCGTGCGACGCCGGAGCGTGTCAGTCCTGCCAACAGGGGTATGCGATCAACGCAACGTCTGGTTACTGGACACCAGAAGTGGCCGGGGCTCCGGCACCGTTCACAAATTCACAGCCAGTCGGTGCGCCATCGGCGATTCATGTTCCGCAAATGCTCGCAGAACAGGCTGCCATGACCACGGCTTCGCCCATGAGTGGGGTCAGGAACGCCGCTGTACGTCGCACGCGAACTGCTTCGTACCAGAAGAAAGGTCTGTTCCAATTGGCAGGGTTGAACTCACTGTTTGAGTAACGTTTTCTACACCCCGTGGCAATTGACGCGCGAATCACTTCCCCAGCAGCCCGATACGGTTCCATACCGGATCGGGCTGTTTTTTTGGATCACTGCATCACTCCAAAAAATCGTCTTCACTGGTTTTTCGAGTTCGTGAGGGGACCCAGGTATTGTTATTCAATAGTCGAATCTCGCGGACTTCGTTGGCAGTGATCGGCTTCTGCTGTCCGGACGCATGAACTGGCTCCGGGTCACGGCGGCGGGGCTGGTAATCAATACCATGGTCTGGGTCCGCACGGCTGCGAAAGACAGCACCCCAGAATTCCAGCCCGGACCCAAGTTTGGGCCAGCGAACACCAATCAGCGCTGAAAGGAACAACAATGCGGGGGCGATGATCAGCGCCTGCAGAAGCAACGAGTCATTCGATGAGCCAACGGCATAAATGGCACAGGAGGTTCCGGTTCCCAGTACAGTGATGACGCTGGCAGCAAAAATGCTTCCCAGATCGTTTCGATGCCTTCGGCGAAGGTTCGGCATGAATAGCTCCACGTTGCTTTCGCCGCACTGTATCGAAACTCCCGGCGCCCGTCGACTACAAATTTATGACCGGCCACTGCGTGACCGCAGGTGCCGGGATTACCTGGGTCGCCACGCGACGAGCCCTGGGCGCGGGATCTGGCCTGTTGTGCAACGCTGAATTTCCTGCAATCGTGATAGCCGATACCGGGTGTTGCAGATGTCTGGAATAATACTCTCAGGCTGCTCGCGCGACAGATGTACTGCTGCCGGATGCAGCCAATCTGCGCCGGTAACATTCGCTTAGATTCCGTCGCGCATGCTCAATACCAATTCATCGATGTCCTCTAACAGTTCCGGGTCCTCACGCAACTCCGGAAACTGAGTCTTGCCGAACGACGATCGGAGAAAGACGGAGTTATCTCGGGATGATCCGGGAATCAGTGAGGCGACAATCAGCGCGACAACATTCTGTTGTTCGCGCTGTAACTGATAGATTCGATCAAAGACACGGCTGCGAAGTTCAGCGGCGGCGACCCGCACTGCATCCTCGTGAAGATCCCGATCCTTCAGATCCTCGAGCCGCAGAGCATGACCGGCCTCCGCAGTTGGGCCGGCGAGGAGCGGCATGATGTCGGACCACATCGGGCCCGCGGCAGCCACCGTCTGAGCGTTCTGCTGGTACAATCGCCGCATCATATTGATTTGAGAGCTCAGTCGCTGCAGTGCTTCGTCGGTTGAATCCTTCAGCGACTCACTCAAAAGAGTCCCGGCCACTTCACCACGACTGCGTTCCCACCCCGGATACTGTATTTCGTAGTCCGACAATGCGTTGGCCATACGGACGTTGTTGACTGTCGTGGACGAGGTCTCACGATAGGAGCGGACCACTTGGCGCCGCACAATTCGAATGCGATGCTCGGCTCCCGGACGGAGTTGACTGATTTCACGGACAGCCATCACGATGTCATTCGGTTGCGACCGAATCTGGTTTCCGCATCGACTGGTGGTTGCTTCAGTTTTGCTGACCGTGATCCGTCCAATTGGCTGAAGATATCCGTAAATTGGGCGGAAGACGACCAACTGGTCCTGGTCCACGATGGTATGCACGGCACCGATATCAACGATACATGACCCTTCAGCCGACCTGACGACCTGACCGACGACGTACAGGATACTGGACCGGTCCTCCGTGATGACCTGTCCCGAACAGGGAGCAAGGCAGGTGACGTTGATACAGATCAGGACGATCAGAGTACGCATTTGTTATGTCCGCAGAATGGATCAAGCAATCATGCCTGAATCATAATGACACACGGGAGTTGGAACCAAAGAAGAAAACTGCCGACACCCGATTCGGTGGCGAAATTCAGGTCAACGTGTAGCGGGGGTGATCATTTCCCGGGTGGATCTGACCGGTTACTTTGTTGACTGATGCGGGCAGCAGTGTTCATACGGATCAGCAAAACTGCGACACGCATGACGGCTACGGAAGCAAACACGACGATGCCGGCTTCAAGGACCTGACGATTGCTGACAAAGCGCAGGGCAATTGCAATGAAATACAGTGAGGCGGCCAGTAACGACCAGCCGACTGCTTCGCGAAACCAGAAGAACATCAATCTGCTCTCTTCGAGTACTGTGAAAACCCGTTCTTTTCTGCGCGACGAAGCTGACGGGCTCGCTTACGTCTCAGGTGCCTTTGGTATCGTTCGACTGCTCGAAGATCCTGATGCAGCCAGCAAATCAATCGGGTTCGCAAATAGATACCGGCCTGGTCAGTTGTCAGGTGTCTCCACCGTAACTCACTAAGCGGCAGTGTCAGAACGACGTAGCCGATGAACAGTACCAGCCCAATTGATATCGTTCGCAGTCCGGCAGGGGACAGGCCAACCTGCTGGACCGATGACTGCTCCATTGGAAGCATCACCAGGAGGATTCGAGCTCCCAGTATAAGGAGAAGTGTGCGTGCCGCGATCCCCGGAAGCTCACGGCCAGCCGCTGCGTCTGGTTTTTCATCGTGTACTGGAATGAGTTCCTTGCCTGGTTGTGACCATGACTTCACAACGGCTCGCAGCAACTGGGTGATCGACCGAACTCCGGAAAGTTCCTGGGAGGATCTCAGTCTGGAAAGCAGCATCAACAGGACAACGCAGAAGAAAGTGATAATCAGCGCGGGTGGTTCTCTCGTGTTTCCAACTGCGGAGTGAGTCAAATAAAGATCCAGCTGGATCAGGATCAGCACGACAGCAGCCGACCAGCGAATCAATCCCAGGAGCAGCATGCCGAGAAAGATCAGTCGCATGGCTGATGCAGAAAAAGGATTCTGTAGCTGCCATATTAGAATGGGGCTGATGCACAGAATGGCGATCGTGTAACGCAGTTTTCTGCTGGCCATTGGATCCAGAGCAAGTGTTGCTCGTGATTGAGCGGTCGTCTCCGGCATGATTAAAATGCTCCAGCTCTGGCCTGGCTGCGACGTGCCAGGTTGAGAGTCGCCAGTGTCATCGAGACCGGATGATCTCGATCCGGAAACGCAACGGCAGCACCGAGTGACCGCAATTGCCGAGTCAGGCGGTCGCGGCGTTCCAGCAATTCAATTTGCCAGGCTTCGTGTAGCAGAATTGGCGCAGTGGGTGGATCGTTACCGTTGCCGGAAATGGCGTGCGACGACGGCATGGGGCACACGAACCCCAGGCGATGGTATCGGGCACGAGCAAGCTGAATCACAGGACGGATTATTGGCAAGAGGTGCTCGGCGTCCAGCAGATCACAGACGATCACATAGTGCTCATTGTCACGCGCCTTCCCCACGGACTGTCGCAGCGCTTCTCCCAACTGCTGCAGTGTGTCACTCAGGATTGCGGAGCGATTCTGTTCCGATGTCGAGATGCTGTGTGGTCGCCGACCGGCGACAGTCATCAACTCTGACAGGTGGCGACCCATGAAGTCATCGTCATACAGCAGTTTTGCCCAGTCGGTCGTGCTGAGTCGATGGACCTGGCAAAGCACGCTGGCCAGCCGTGCACGAGTGTTGGCGACTCGACGTTGCCAGGGAGTCATTGGGAAGAGCGTCCAGGGAATTTTATTGACACTCGAGTCCAGCAGTTCCGGATACCGCTCGTGACACACTTCCATTGCCTGGTCCTGCAGCTCAGCGGTCCAGCGGACTGCAGGGGCGTCCGTGCAGCAGCTGGCTGCCAACATTTCAAGGATGCGAAACAGGGAGCGCTCACCCCACCCTGGAGGAATGCGTTTTGTTTTCGATTCCGAGAATACCACGAGACCCGCAGGATCACCTGCCGTGAGTGCCGCCCTGGCGAGACTGGCCGCCAGTCGGCTGGATGTATCACACTGACGGCTTCCCCATGGTCCCAGGCGCGTGGGCGTCGAGTTGTCAACGAAAATGACCGTGCGGACCGGCACTTCGGATTCGTATTCCCGCGTCATCAGTTTCCCTCGGCGTGCCGAAACTTTCCACGCAATTGACTTCGGGGGATCTCCCGGAACGTATTCTCGGAGCTCCAGCAGTTCCGACCCCATTCCCGCGCGATTCAGGCGATGAATACCATGCTGCGGCAGACCATTGAGTCGCTTGATTTGCGGACAGGCCTCTGTCTTTGATTCGTAGCTGGGTAAAATCCGCAGCGTCTGTTCAGTGCGGACGAACCGGTCGCTCAGGAAGAACCCGTTGGCATCCTGAATTCGAATACGACAGCCAGGAAACGATGCGACACCTGCTGCCTGCGGACAACACTGGTACTGGAACATCAATTGTTTTTCGGCGTTCACCACGACTTGAATCGAGCTGCCCTGTGTGACCGTCAGAATGTCGGGTACCAGGTCGCGAATTCGCGTCCAGGGCTGCAGTTGTCCACGGGTACGGCGCACGGTCACGGAAACTCTCAGAGGGCGGCCACAAAAGCAGATTCCGGTTGAATTCGCTCGATTGTTGACCGTGCGGTGGATGACAAGTGAGCGGACTTCGCTGATCACCCGCCACTGAAACCAGAGCCATTCCGCCATGATCCACAGGACGACGGCCAGCGAGAGCAGGCTCAATGAGGAATTGCTTGTCAGCAGTCCGGCAGCTGCCCCCAGGAGCGCAGGAATCAGCAGGCAAAGGCCTCGAATCGTCATGGCGGGCTCCGCACGACTGTATGATCCGCGATAATGTCCGTCATGATGCCTGGTCCGGGAGCACGGCAACCGATTCAATGACCTGTTGAATCACTTCTTCGACAGTCCGTCCATCCATTTCGGACTCAGGGCGCATGATCAACCGATGTGCGAGAACCGGCTGCATGACGGCCTGAATATCTTCGTGTGTGAGGTAGTCCCGAATGTTCATCAGTGCGTGAACCTTACCGGCCTTCAAAAGTGAAATGGCTGCCCTGGGGCTGCCGCCGAGCAGCAGGTCCGGATGATCGCGGCTGACGCGAATCAGTTCGATGATATATTCCTGCATTTCACGCGTGGAGTAGACTGAGTCAATACATTGGCGGATCCACAGGACTTCTTCCGTAGTGGTGACGGCTTGCGGTACCACCGGCGGACGACTGTGCAGACTGAGCATATTGACTTCGTTGTCGCGATCCGGATAGCCAACGTGCACGCGAAATAAGAAACGATCAAGCTGTGCTTCCGGAAGTCGATACACACCTTCCTGTTCAATTGGGTTTTGAGTGGCCAGAACCATAAACGGATCCGGCAGTGGCAGAGTTGTCCCTTCGATTGTGACCTGCTGTTCCTGCATCGCCTCCAGCAGTGCTGACTGAGTGCGGGCAGGAGCTCGGTTTAGTTCGTCAGCAAGCAGCAACTGGCAAAAGATCGGGCCCTTCCGGAGTACAAATTCACTCGTCTGACGATCGAGGACCTGCGTTCCGGTGACGTCTGACGGGAGCAGATCGGGGGTGAACTGCACACGCTCGTAGTCAATGCCCAGAACGGTGGAAAACGTGCGACACAAAGTTGTCTTGGCGGTTCCCGGCACGCCTTCCAGCAGGACGTGGCCGCCGGCGAGCAACGCCATCAACAGCTGATCGGTCACGCGTTCCAGACCAACGACGACCTGGCAGACCTCGGCCAATACTCTTTCGCGCAATTCTCCTACAGAAGTTGCCAGATTCTTTTGTTGTGATACGGACACAAAATCTCCTGCCGTGGTTGACCAGATTCCTGCCTGCACAGCTGCGGGCTGGTTCCGGCAGCCCTGCCGTCTTAAGTTCGGACCAGACCCGATCCTGATCGTTCCGGCGGCCGCTGGAGTTGCTTCAGTCGGTGGATCGATTCGCCGAAACGTTCAAAGTCGGATCGCGACAGCTTAGCCTCATCGTGATGAGTGCTCCATGACAACACCAGAGCAAGGGCGTCAGCAGTTGACTGGGGTGCGGACGACTGTGCATAAAGTTCCTGCCACCTGTCGGCATTCGGTTGCAACTGAACCTTCCAGTCCTGCGGTTGTTCACTCCCGGTGAGGCACCGGCACATATCCCGCGCCAGCGCGCCGGCCGCCTGGCTGAACGCCATTCCCGTCGTCGAGGCAGCGAATTCCGGACGTTCCGGGCGGCGGCGCTGTCTCAGCCAGGGGAGTGGCACCTGAGCCCCAAGAAAACCACGCGCTACGAACACTGCCAGTGCAATTGCGCATGCAGTGAACAGCATGCTGCGCCGGTAAAATCTGTCAGCCAGATGTCGAGGCCGATTTGTTGCGACTTCATTCAACACATTCGAGTCTTCGATTCTGGCTGCCACGGTGTTTCCGATTTCCAGCAATACTTCTGCCGGCAAGTCAGCCAGAGCCTGCGGCGGCAGATCAGTCAACGCCTCAAGGGGCAAGTCTTTGAGCATTTCCTGAGTGATCGCTGCCGGATCCGGGAGCTGACGCAGGGTTTCTTCCTGCAGCAGTCTGGTCACTCGACTTTCGACCGGTTGCCCGTCGTGCAGAAAGGCGAACTCGATTCTGCCATCCCGGGTGAGTTCCCTGACGACATTGAGCAACAGGGTCAGGTTGTCCCCGTGCCACAACATCCCGTTGGATAGCGGACTGTCGTCCGCAATGACAATCAACCGACCGTTGTCACCATTGCGGCGCCGGGCGATCGCCATCAAAGGACGGCGTCCGGTCCCCGCTGGTTTCACACCTGCCGGCAGCCGAGCCAGTGTTGACCAGGAATAGTTCAGCGAGTCATCCAGATCTGCAATCCAGCCGGAGAGGTTGGTCACGATCGTCCAGACATCGCGCATGATCGGTGCCGAAGAATTGATATCGGTCACTCTCACGCAATCTCGGAATTCCAGCCAGCCGCTGCGGGGACCAGCACTGAACACCGGACCGTAATCAATTCGGAAGACTCCGTGCACACTGATTGGTTCGCTGGACGCGGCAAGAATCACGCCGCCCTGCTCCAGGAAAGTGTCAAAGGTTCGCCAGTTCGAAACCTGCTCCAGTCTACCGGTGAGAATCATGACGGATTCAGATGGAGTCGAGAAGATTCGATTCCAGCCTCCTCGACGGCGCTGAGTAAGTTCGTCGTTGCGGGACCGCAGCCCCTCATATTCGAGGAGGGTGCGAAACAGATCGAAATCAAAATCCCAGGTTCCAGTCCGTGACAATTCCAGGTTTTCGTTTTCCGGCTGTGCGGTGGCACACGGAGTCGTTGCCGTCAGCAGCCAGAAAAAGACAAGCGGCGCTACAGAACGCCGTGTGATTGTGGTGAGGTATTTCATGAGAGACATCTGTCCAGGGCAACACGTGCCTGCTGGATCCGGGTCTCGTCGAATGCGCCGTCACCCGGCTGGTAGCGGGCTGCCTCGTAGAGTTGCGTCAAATGGTGAAGTGACTGGTCGAGCCCGGGTGATTGTTGCAGGATCCACGTTTCAGCCTGCCGGTGGTTCCACCACTCGGCGGCATCCGGCGACTGGCAGTGTGTGAGCCAGTGGAAAGCGCGAATGACATCGGCCGGCGTCTGTATCTGCTCGGGCGTTACAGTGGCGAGCGTCCGGATGCGTTGACCATGTTGCGCCAATGTCGCGCGGCGAGTGACAGCCCGGAATGCCAAAGCTGCAATGCTCAGACCAGATAGAATGAGGATCAGCTGCAGCACGTCGTCGTCAGCGAGTAACGACCGCTGTTTCAACGTGTTCTCGAGTGCTGTTGGTGGCAAATCCACTGCAGGATCCCGGGAGGATGAGGCTGTCACCGCAGGCGAAGATCCGTCGTGAGATCTACTGACGATGGGTTGTTCCACAGACTTCGCCCGCGAGTCCTCCTGCATCTTCGACAGACGGTGGTTTTCAGGTGAGTGTTCAGTTCGGCTGTTCGTCGAATCACGGACCATCTCGACGACATCGTCTCGCACGGTGTCGAGGACATTTGCGAGTGCCTGATTCCACATCGAATTCGTGGGAGTGGCTTGGGAAGTCCCGGCGTCCGTCCGCGCATCGTGCTGGACGTTTTTTCGAACGTCACGGATGAGTCGCCGGAAAGTCTGTTCAAGGCCACGAGAGGACAACTCCCGGCCAATATCGAATGACGAATCGTCAGTGCTCGTCGACGCTTCCCCAATGCGTCGCTGTTGCCGCGATGCATCCCTGCGCACGGATTCGGAATCCCTTTGTAAAAAGTCCGATCCCGGAGAGTTTCTCCATGAATGTCCCGGCGACTCGTTGCCGGACCTCTGGCCGGCAGGAAATTCCGCGGCCGCTTGGCGGCGTTGGGAGGAAGCCTCTTGTGCCTCGTCAGAACGGGATCCATCAATCTGTCGTGGCAGGGGGCGAGTTCGTCGGTTCGATTTTACTGGCGGTGCTCGGTCGGTCGGGGCATTCAATTCCGCTGCGGGCGCGCGAAGTTCTTCCTCCAGTCGCTGGCGATTGCTGAGCTTTCGCGGCTGGTTGGACTGAGCCTGATTGTCGGCCCGTGGGAGTGAATTTCGAGTCTGCTGGTTCATCTGAACGAGTGATTCAGCCAGTTTTTGCAATTTCCCGCCATTCGTGATGAGGTCGCCTGGCAGTTGTCCTGACGAAGGTGACTTCGACTGGATCAACTGCTGCAGACGAAGGAGCAGGCGGATTTGATCAATGGGAGTTGCTGCCTCCAGGCCGGTTGGCAGTCGGCGCTGTGACCTCCCACCCTGAGAATGAGCAGAAGCAGAGATGAACAAACTGCCCAGCAGAACTGAAGCTGTCACGACGATCGATCCGGATTGACGAAGATTCGGCATAACAGACTCGATCATCTTTCCGGAGGGGCCAGTCAGGCAGAAAACAGAATTCCTCGGCGTTGCCAGGGCGTATTGCACGGCACACCGCAAGCGATGTCAACGTTGACCACTGGTCCGGCGTACCAATTCGATCAGGGAATGTTGCCTTGAGAATTGCCAGCACAGCATCTGCTGATAGCTCACTGTGCGAAAACGAGACAGCTCAATCGCTGGCACGCGATAAAAACGTCAGTGGAAACTGCAAGCCGGGTGGTCACGATGAACGCAGCTCATCACGACCGCACCAGGGAAACTGATGCCAACTGAACTGACTCCGCTCGACAGTGCGGTGAACGGCAGGCTGGTCATCTGATATGTTGGCACACCGAAAGAACGGCAAACGGGTATTGGGACGGAGCTGCACAACTTGATCTCGGAGGCCGCTCCGGCAGCAAGTTTCTGGTTCTATACGGCGCACCCCA
>JBDOMX010000764.1:0-12332 GCA_039831615.1 Planctomycetaceae bacterium | reverse complement strand
GCTGAACTCATCAAACAGTGTTCGAGTGGCGGAAGTCGGCGAGCAAGCGGGCGCGGATCGAGCGGTACGAGATGGGGTTTCGCAGGCAGACTGCAGTACCGGAGATGGCCGACCTTTCGAGCGAGCCCGAGAGCACGTGGAAGCGCTGGGGTGAGGAGGCCCGGCAACCCGGCAAGTTCCAGAACGCGGCCCTGATGTCGCGCCGTCTGGTCGAACGTGGCGTGCGCTTTGTGCAAATCTTCAATGGCGCGTATCAGACTGGCGGAGAGGGCGTCAGCAACTGGGATGGTCACAAGGTGCTGCATGAGCAATACGCAAAACACGGCCCGGTCCTGGACCAGCCGGCAGCGGCCCTGATCAGAGATCTCAAGCAGCGCGGACTTCTCAAGGAGACGTTGGTTGTCTGGTGCACCGAGTTCGGTCGGATGCCGACTTTTCAGGCCGGTGCGAGTGGCCGGGATCACAACCCCGCTGGGTTCACCGCCTGGCTGGCAGGTGCCGGCGTCAAGGCTGGATTCAGCTACGGAGCAACAGACGAATTCGGCTACAAAGCCGTGGAGAACGTGGCCACGGTCTACGACTTTCATGCCACGATCCTGCATCTGCTTGGGCTGGATCATGAGCGTCTCACCTACTACCACAATGGCATCGAACGTCGGTTGACGGACGTGCATGGCGCGGTGATTCCTGACATTCTTGCGTAATCTGTTGTCAGGACATCACGCGAACAAAGTCGCCGCATTGTTCTGATCAGGTGAGACCAGGAATGGGCTGCCCATGGTAAATGTGGTGAGGTCGATTGAGTTCATCGTGCCAGGCTGCGGTCGGGGGAATGCCTAAAGCCTGATAGATCGTCGCCGCCATGTTTTCCGGAGTTTGAGGACTGTTGACGGGATAAGCAGCGATTTTGTCCGTCGCGCCGATCACGGTGCCACCTTTCACACCGCCTCCGGCAAAAAACAGCGTTTGTGCTGCCCCCCAATGATCGCGCCCCGGTTCACTGTAGTGTTCCGGAAGCAGCGAGATTTTCGGCGTCCGTCCGAATTCACCGCCCATGACAATCATGGTGCTGTCGAGCAGGCCAGTGTCCTGCAGATCGTCCAACAGGGCCGAAAGCGCTCGATCGGTGGGCGGAAACAGTTTCTCGCGCAGCCGCCAAAATGCTTCCCCATGTGTATCCCACGCTTCATTGTTGCCCAGGTTCACCTGAACGAGATTGACGCCGGCTTCGACCATTCGATACGCCATGAGCAGAGACCAGCCAAAACTGTTGCGACCATATCGCTCCTGCGTCTTTGGGTCAGCTTTGGTGACGTCGAGCG
Source organism: Planctomycetaceae bacterium (assembly GCA_039831615.1). GTDB lineage: Bacteria > Planctomycetota > Planctomycetia > Planctomycetales > Planctomycetaceae > S139-18. Next base: position 11,010 of record JBDOMX010000764.1, on the reverse strand, counting down.
CGTGGCGGACTTCTCTGCTGGCCAGCAGGGAAATGGCCGACTGCCGCTGTCGATCATACTGCTCGACTTCTGCGGACTCCTCCAGCTGAGCTCGTTGAGCATTGACGGCACTGAGCAGGTCACGCCGGCCGTCAAGTCGTCGAGAATTCATACCGGCCGCGAGTTTCAGATTGGGTGCCTGAAAGATCGTCGGAGTCGGGGACGTCGGCTCTTTTTTGGGAAGCTGATGAAATGTGTATTCCGGGTAGGCACCGCGCCAAAACGGGTCACCGTAGTTGGTCCCTTCGATAAAAAACGGATCGCGATGACGTCCCATGAGTCCCCCGTACGAGCCCGGGATGACTCCGCCCGACCAGTGAATCAGTCGCTCAGGCAGGACCACCGCCGGCGGCAGGTTGTGATTGCGCGGCGGCAGCGCGTCTCCCACGATCGACGAAATCGAAGGCCAGTCGGTGGGACGCGGCTTGCGGTCGCCGAATCCGGGTGGGGCAGTGCTGCGACCCGTCAGCATATAGAAATGTCCCAACGTGTGACCGTTGGTTGGATGCGTCAGCGATCGCACCAGGGCCCAGCGTTCACTGCGTTCCGCGAGCATCGGCAAATGTTCACAGATGTCGATGCCCGGCGTCTTTGTGTGGATCGGTTTGAATTCGCCACGTACCGTGTCGGGCGCATTTGGCTTCAGGTCGAAGCTGTCCTGTTGAGCCAGACCGCCGGACAGGAAGATGTAAATGCACGACCTGGCTTTCCCCGAACCGGGCGAGCGTGACTGGTCCGACGCAGCTGCCCTCAACCCGGCAAGATGGTTCATTCCCAGCCCGAGCGTGCCAACGGCTCCCGCCTGGACCGCCGTACGCCGCGAGATCTTGGGGTGAAGCCATTCTTGCTGGCCCATTCGAATACTCCTCGCGGATTGACTGGCAGGTGTGTTCTCAGGCGTACTCACACGGCAGGGTTTCCATGATCTCACAGTATACAGCCGATCGACCGCGCCGATCAACGTTGCAGTCGATGCCGGAGTCGCAATCAAAGCATCCACCGGTTGGAGGGGCGAATCTGCAGATGGCAGCTCGGTGACGTTCCTTCTCCCCGGCGGCGAAAAGGTGCCCGTAGGGGCGGACGTGGGCCGGTGATTCTGCGATCCACGGTTAAAGACGTCACCGACGATGCCGCTGCGGTTGCCATCGCGGTTGCGAAGGGCCTGCCGCTCAAGGCGAGTTCTCGCGGGAAGCTGCTGAATGATCCTCATCCCTTCGAACTTCGGCTACGTTAGAGCAGTTTTCGGAATGTCGTGGCGGGTTCTGGCTCGCGGGGGGCATGGATCATGGGCTCTGGCACTGCCGCCGCGGCCACGAGTCAGCGTAATACGCTGTACACGCCGGGAGAAGGAAGAGGCTGTTTCCGAGCACGCAATTCCTGATCAGCTGAATCCAGGACGAAATGCTGATAGCATGGCCGGAAGTCGCGATTCGTGTGCAGAACGGGACGCGAATGCAGGCGTCGGCGCTGGAATCTCGTCGGTTTCCGGCAGTCAATTTAATCCGCATCTCAATGCATCTGTAGGAAGTCTGTGAATGTCGCGTTCTCTGGGTCGAACAATTGGCGACGGTCTGAAGCTGTCCGTCGGGTATGCCGAACAACTGCTTCAGGGAGTCACGCCTGAGCTTTTCGGCCGCGTGGCCTGTCCCGGCGGTTCGGTCGTCCATTCCAATCACCCCGCTTTTATCTACGGACACCTTGCTCTCTATCCATCCCGTGTGGTTGGCTTCACGGGTGGAGAGTATCCTGCAGCACCGGACGGATTTAACGAGTTGTTTGCGAAAGGCGCGGAATGCGTCGATGACCCCGATGGATCTGTGTATCCGCAAATGGACGTCATCAGGGACGTCTTTTTTACCGGATATCGGGCGGTTCAGGACGCAATCGATGCGGCCACTGATGAAGTGCTGAGTCAGTCCAATTCCGTCGGAGGAATCATGGCAGAGAAATTCCCCACGACCGGTTCGATGTGCAACTTCATGTGTTCCGGCCACCTCATGATCCACCTCGGGCAAATGAGTGCGTGGCGGCGCATGCAGGGACTGGGACCAGCCTCGTAGCCATTTCATTTCCGGACTTTTTTCTCCATGCTTCGATTGCTCGCGTTCTACGATGACCGGCAGCTGGATCGGCCGTTTGTGCTCTCAGCCGGTGATTCAAAGGTCCTCGGTCGATCTGATTCTGCCGATTTTCGTGTTGACTGGGACTCTCGGATTTCCCGGGCACACGTACGTCTCGAAACGACCGACCAGACCACTCGAATCACGCGTCTCGACCATACGGCGAATCCGGTCTTCATCGATGGCGATGAGATCCAGTCGTCGGAGCTGCGTGCCGGCCAGTCGTTTGTCATCGGTGACTCGCGATTTGAACTTCGTCAGGTCACTCAAAGCGATTCACCACGCAATTCCGGTGGGCAGCAACTGGCGATCGGCCGACTCCAGCTGCAGAAGGTTCGTTACGACGATGCCGACAAACGCATAGAAGTACTCACAAGTCTCCCGTCCGTCATTCGAGAGTCAGGCGTCGAACGTGATCTGCACATTGCCTTAACCAGTTTGCTGCTGGCCGGGATTCAGCACGCTGCCGGAAGCGCCATCGTTAGTATCGACGACCACGGCAAGGCCCGCGTTCTGCAGCAGGAGCGACGCTACGAAGCCAACGGACTTCTGCAGCCGAGTACAAGGATGATTCAGAATGCCATCGACCAGCAGAAATCGATTCTGCACGTTTGGGACGAAACAGGGGCGACTGAAAGTGCGATGGCTTACACACAGCAGGCTGAATTCAACTGGGCATTCTGCACTCCGTTCTTCTCCGATGTTGTTCAGAATCGAGTCTACTATGTGGCGGGCCGCAGTCCGGTGGATGCCGCACAAACGAATCGAAATCGCTTGCACGCAGATATCAAGTTCACTGAGTTCATCGCCGAAATTGTGGGCTCGCTGCAGAGACAACAGGATCTGGAACGCCAACAGGCCGGGTTGCGCCAGTTCTTTTCGCCACCGGTTCTCGAAGCTGTGGGCAGTGATCTGGACACCTCACTGCTTGAACCTCGCGAATGCAATGTGACCGTGCTGTTTTGCGACCTGCGCGGATTCAGTCATCGAGCCGAAGAGCAGGCGGACAATCTGATGGGGTTGCTGGAACGGGTCAGCCTCGCATTGGAAGTGATGACCAGTCAGATTCTGAGGTTCGGAGGTGTGACGGGCGATTTTCAGGGGGACGCCGCTTTGGGTTTTTGGGGCTGGCCAATTTCGTCAGAGGAAGCCCCCTTGAATGCCTGTCGAGCGGCCCTCGCCATTCGCGCCGAATTCGAGAAGGCCCATGCCGATTCTGACCATCCCCTCACCGACTTTGAAACCAGCGTCGGCATTGCACACGGTCTCGCGGTCGCGGGGAAAATCGGAACCCGTGAACAGGTGAAGGTGACTGTCTTCGGACCGGTTGTGAACCTGGCCAGTCGACTCGAAGGAATGACCCGCGAATTGCATGTCCCGATTCTGATTGATGAGCATCTGGATCAGCTGGTCAGGACTCAGCTGGACCCGACAGAAGGCCGGGTTCGCAGACTTCTGCAGCTCCTGCCGTATGGCCTTGATCGGTCCCTGGTCGTGAGTGAACTCGTGCCGCCGGAGTCACAATACTCACCGTTGACTCAGCAGCATCTGGAAGACTTCGAACGAGGAGTGGATGCATTCATTGACGGCGACTGGGACGATGCCTGGAAATATCTGCACCGGATGCCTCCTGAAGATCGAGCTCAGGATTACCTCGCCATGCAGATCACTCAGCATAATCGCAAAGCCCCTCCGGACTGGGACGGCATTGTCCGCAACCTCAAGAAAGGTGGGTAGGCCATGACAGGACGGCAGAAGACGGTGTGGTCCCTCTCGATCACCGGCTCCTGGCCATTCCACATCCCCTCTTTTTCTTCGCCCGACGGCGCCAGCTGCGAACTGCCGGAGCGGGCGGATTCCGTCGCCGCGTTTCCGCGGCGGTCAGAACATTCCTGGACGTGGGGCATGTCGCATCGGTTCAATGGACAGCACGATCCAGGGGATCGACTCCGGTCCTGTTCTGTGCAATCAGAATTTCACCACTTTTGGAGTTAGAGGCCGAAACATGCCAGTTGAAAGACCACTCACCCGAAGAGACGCTCTGGCCATCAGCACTGCCGCCGCGGTTGCGGCAGCCGGACAGTCGCAGGCATCGTCGACTGCTGAAGAATATCCATGGATCGATGCTCATTCACACATCTGGACGCCGGACACCAGTGTCTTCAAACTGGCTCCTGGGCTGACCGCAGCAGACCTCGCCCCTGCAAGTTTTACCGACGACGAATTGATGGCGGTGGCCAGACCCCATGGCGTCGGCCGTGTGGTCCTCATTCAGCACACAGCGTTTCACGGTTTTGACAATTCGTACCTGACCGACGCCTGGGAGCGGCATCCTGACCGGTTCCGAGTCGTCGGCATGGTGGATGATCTGCGGCCCAACTGTGGTAAGGCCATGAAACAATTATTGCGCCGCGGTGTGACCGGTTTTCGTATTACTCCGCGAAAAGGAATCAAAGAGTGGCTGCAAACCGACGGTATGAAGGAGATGTGGGCCACTGCTGCCGACACCCGACAATCCATGTGCTGCCTGATCGATCCGGACCAGCTGCCGGCAGTCGATGCCGCCTGTGAACGACACCCGGAAACATCGGTCGTCCTTGACCATTTCGCCAGAATCGGAGTCGACGGGACCGTCCGCGACGCTGACGTGGCGAATCTGTGTCGCCTGGCTCGGCACCAGCACACCAAAGTAAAAATCTCAGCGTACTATGCCCTTGGTAAAAAACGGCCGCCGCACCGCGATCTGATTCCCATGATCCGGCGGTTGTATGAAACGTTCGGCCCGGACCGGCTGATGTGGGCCAGCGATTGTCCGTATCAGCTGACTGGCTCCAACACCTACGGCAGCTCCATTCTGCTGGTCAAAGAAGGACTCGACTTTGTCAACAGCGACGATCGCAGAAAATTGCTCAGAACGACAGCTGAACAAACGTTCTTCGATGCGTAAGCAATCCGCTGGATCATCACGAAGATCAAGATCAATGCTGTGTCGGCCGCCCGAGTTTTTGGTGGGCGTCCGTTGATTGGAGGAGCAGGTGGTTCAGACAGGCTGTTTTTCCGCTCCCCTTCTTAAGCGGAGAAGGGCGAAGGGCAGGGCTGTCCTTGAGTCCGGTGACAGCCCTCATCCGCCCTGCGGTCACCTCTTCCCCGGGGGGAGAAGGGATCGTGGGAGTGGCGATCATCCGACCTGCGGTCACCTATTCCCCGCCGGGGAGAAGGAAGTTGTTGTTTCATTGACGTTGTGACTTCAATCCCCAGGCACGGGTGCCCCCATGCCTGGACGCGCAGCGGATGCGACTTGATCATGTTGGGCAGTCGAGTTTGAACGATTGAAGAGAAGGGGGTAAGGCATCGTGGCAACAATGTGGCGAGCGTTCATTCTTCTGTTGATGATGTTGCTCGTTTGCCGCGGCGCGACGACTGAGGCAGGGCACGACCTGCAACTGGCCGAAGACGATGTCGTCGTGTTCGTTGGTGGCACGAACATGGTCCATCTGCAGCAGGCCGGTTATCTGGAAGCATCCCTCACCAAAGCATTTGCAGCAGCGCGGCCAAATTTTCGCGACCTGGCATGGGAAGCCGACACCGTCTTTCGGCTGGGGACCGTCATCGAGCGGTGGCGGAAAGACGGGTGGCGGCGTCCGGGATTCGGGGATCTTGCCGCACAGCTTGATGGAATTGGCGCAACGGTCGTCATCGCTCAGTTCGGCCAGCTCGAATCAATGGCAGGTCTGAACGGGCTGGACGACTTCACCGCAGCCTGTGAAACGCTCGTAAACACTTTCCAGGCACAGGCGCGCGAAGTTGTCCTCATCACACCTCTGCCCTTTGAGTCAGTGCCGGGTGAGTTGATTCCCAACCTGGTGCAGCACAACGCGGACCTTGCGGTCTATGTCGAGGCAACCAGGAACATTGCGGCGGCAAGGGGACTGGTCTTTGTGGACCTGTTCACGAATCCTGCAGGTCGGGTCACCGACAACGGAATGCACGTGCGAGACGATGCACAGGCCGCAGTGGCCACCAGAATCGCCCAACTGCTGAGTGTACCGGATGCGAACCCCATGGAACCACTGCGGCAGGCTGTCATGGAAAAACACCGGCTGTGGTATGATTATTGGCGACCGGCCAACTGGAAACTGCTGTACGGGGATGACGCCGAACGACAGTTTACACGAGGCGGCGAGGACTCCGTTTCGTTCAAAGAAGAATGGATGCAACTTGTCCCGCTGATTGCGACTGCCGAAGAACGCGTCTGGTTCATCGCTGCAGGAGGAGTGGATCCGGGTCCTCGGCGCCGTGATCCTGAAGTTCTGCATGCAGACCCGCACGCGGACATTGAGCAAGAACTGGCTGATTTTAGTCCGGCCGATGGCCTGCAGGTCAATCTTTTTGCCTCGGAAGAACACGGCCTCACATCACCGCTCAACCTTCGCTGGGATGCGAAGGGACGGATGTATGTCACGGTCACGACCACTTATCCACATGTGTTTCCCGGAGACGTTCCGAATGACAGGATCATTCTGCTGGAAGACACTGACAACGACGGTACCGCGGATCAGTCCACCGTTTTTGCCGATGGCCTCAATATTCCCACAGGCATCGAACTCGGCAACGGTGGAGTCTACGTCGGGCAAAATACGGAAATCCTCTTTCTCAAAGACACCGACGGCGATGGCGGTGCCGATCACCGGGAGGTGTTGTTCAGTGGATTCGGGAACGGGGATTCGCATCAGACAATTAACTCATTCATCTGGAGTCCGGATGGGGAGATGTATTTTGGGCATGGTGACGGGTGCGAATCCCGCGTTGAGACGCCGTGGGGAGCAAGCAATTTATTCAACGCCGGGTACTACCGCCTGCGTCCAAAGCGGTTGCAGCTGGTGCCGTTTCTCGAAGGACACATGTCCGCCGGGAATCCATGGGGCGTCGCGTTTGGTGAATGGGGTCAGATGTTCGCTGTTGACGGCGCCGGCGGCGTCAGTTGGCTTGCTCCCGGCCTCGTTTCAACGACGCACCGTGAACCATTGCGAAGAATCGGAGATCCGGGCGGCTACTGCGGCATCGGTTTTCTGGACGGTCCGCAGCTGCCCAAGTCAATGCACGGAGATTTCGCCGTCGGTGATTTCAAACCCAATCGCGTGAGTCGATTTTCCGTGAAGAATTCCGGCGCCGACTTCAAGCTCGAATGGAAAAAGCCATTGCTCCGTTCAAAACATCGTAATTTTCGACCGGTGGACGTCAAGGTGGGACCGGATGGCGCAGTCTATGTGGTCGACTGGTACAATCCGATCACCTGCCATCAGGACGATGCCTATCGCGATCCGACACGAGACAAAGCGCACGGTCGAATCTGGCGGCTGTCGGGCACCGCGAAGACTGCACCGTCTGCCCGAATGGATGACGCACCGCTGGCTGATGTCTTGACCGCGCTGAAATCCTCCGAACACTGGAAGCGATATCAGGCCAAACGCGTGCTGACAGAACGCGATCCATCTCGTGTGGCGGCCGCGCTGCGGAACTGGGTCCGCTCGCTGGATGCCCGGGATCCGAATTATGAACATCATCTGTATGAAGCTCTGGGGGCATTCGCCACGATCGAAGTCGTTGAGCCGGGACTGCTTGGTCGACTTCTGCACGCGAGCAATCCACTGGCGCGTGCTTACGCAACTCGACTCACCGGCCGCTGGCATGATCGCCTTGAGCGTCCACTCCAGCTGCTCACCGAACGAGTCGCCGATGAACACGCCCTGGTGCGCATGGAAGCAGTGGTGGCGTGCTCGGCAATCCGTTCGCCGCATTCCATCACAGTCGCGGCCCGCGTTGTTGACAAGCCGATGGAAGAGTGGATTCGCTATTCATTGAAGCAAACTGTCCGTCATTTGCGCCCTGTGTGGATGCCCGCTTTTCGGGAAGGAAAACTTAGTTTCGCGCAACCCGCTCACCTGGCAGCGGTCTTGAACGAAGTCGGCGGTCGTGCGGTTCTGGACAGTCTGAAGTCCATCGCGGAATCTCCTGACCTGGAAATTGATGTGAGGATGTCGGCAATCTCGGCAATTCTTGCTGTCGGTGACCCGGACGATCTGGCTCACTTCGGATTTGAACAGCGGTACTACACTCACAAGGGACGGTATTCGCCGACACGGCACTCTGTCGCCCTGTCACAACTGATCAGCAGCGCCCGCACGAGTGACGTCCGGCCTTCCGGTAATCCTGGAGCTCAACTGACGGGAGTGTTGAACCACGAGCACCCTGATATCAAAGCCAGCGCCCTGCGACTGGCCGGAGTCTGGCAGGTGACCGCACTCGCTGAACAAATTCTGGATGCTGCCCGCGACAATGAGCAGCCACTCTCAGTGCGAGCCGCCGCGATTCAGTCTCTCGCTGACATGGATGTTCAGGAAGCCGCTGACGTTCTCCGTGGACTGGCCGGACATCAGAACTCTCCCGAGCTTCGATCGGCGGCAATTCAGTCGCTCGCAGCGATCGAAACAGATGGCGCAGCCGAGCTCGCGGCTGAGCTGTTCCTTTCCAGTGGTGAGGACGATTTCGATCCTGCACCAGTCATCGCCGCATTTCTGAACCGCATTGACGGACCCCACGTGCTGGCGGCCGCGCTGTCTGCCGGAAGTATCAATCCTGCAACGGCGCGTCGTCTGTTGAGAGGTCTCTTTGCGACGGGACGCTCCGACCAGATTCTTTTCGATGTGCTCAACCGGGCGCTCGGAGCTGCCCACCAGGTACCGGATTACAGCCAGAAATACGTTACTGAACTGGTGAATGAAGCTCGGGAGCACGGTGACGTGGCGCGCGGAGCTGCGTTCTTCGGCAGTATGGCCTGTGCATCGTGCCACAAAATCAGCGGGACGGGTGGAAGCACCGGTCCGGACCTCACATCAATTGGCACCACACTGTCCGCTGAGCGCATTGTGGAAGAGTTGCTTTGGCCCAGTCGTCAGGTCAAAGAAGGTTATACGGTCGTCGTGATTGTCACCAACCAGGGATTGGCGCATACCGGGATCGAACGAACGACTCCGGCAGATCGTGACGCTGGTATCGTCGTCCTTGAGGACCTCGCGACAAAAGAACGCTTTGCCATCAGGCAGGTCGACATTGAAGAAAAACGCAAAGCGGGCAGCCCCATGCCGGCCGGCCTGACAGCTGTGCTGCCGCGTCCTCAGCTGCTTGATCTGATTCAGTACCTTTCACAACTGGGAGCATTCCGGTGACTTTTTTTCCAGCAATTTTTCGACGGATGACGCTCGCCTCCCTCCTTCTGTTCACTGCATCGGCATCGGCTGACGACGCTTTCATTTCAATGTTTGATGGGAAGACCCTGACCGGCTGGGAAGTTTCACCGCCCACTGCCGAGCAAGCGTGGACCGTCAAGGATGGCCTTATCGTCGGTGAGGGTGATCAAGGCCGAAGTTATCTTGTCTATGAAAATCATGAGATCGCTGATCTCGAAATGAAACTCCGCTACCGCTTTCCGGGCAAAGGCAACAGTGGCATCAGCATCAGAGCTCGCAAAGACGAGACCGGCAAACGTGATTTTCAAAGTTACCATGCGGACTTCGGCCAGGTTGGAATCGGAGCAAAGGTCCTGGGAGCCTGGGACTTCCACACGCCCGGCCGAACAGAACACCGTTGTTTCCGAGGGGACCGTCTGGTGATTGACGAAAATGACAAACCCATCATTACAGCGATCGAAGACGCACTGACGGCCAATGATGTGAGGAAAGGCGACTGGAATGACGTGCATATCATTGCCCGCGACAACAAGTTCACATTTTATCTCAACGGCAAGCTGGCTTCGGAATTTACAGAGCACCTGCCGGACGAAAAACGACTGAAGAAGGGCATGATTCAATTGCAGCTGCACGATCCGGGCATGATCGTGGAATTCAAAGATCTGCAGCTGAAGGTGCTCGACTAAATTCAGTCCGCACACCACATGTGGGAGTCTGGCTTTTTCCAGAGCAGTTTTCGAAATGTCGTGGCGGGTTCTGGCTCGCGGGGACCAATGAATGATGGGCTCTGGCACTCCCGCCGCGGCCACGAATCAGCGTAATACGCTGTAAGACGACGCCGTCCTCAACCACCCCACCTTTTCACTGATCAAAATCCTTAACGGCGTTGACCACCGGGGAGACGGAAGCAGCTGTCGCTTTCAGTTTGTGAATCCACCCCCAACGAATGGATGCAACACTCTGTTGTCGACCTTCAGTGGCAGTGGTGTCCGCGTCCCGAAATCATGAGGGAATTACGGTTTACGCGGCCGATCGTCGGGGAGTGGTGTCTGCCGAGTTGACGGCCGTCATCAGCAGCTGAATGGTTTGTTGGATCGCACCCTGCTGTGCCAGAACCAAATTGCGTGCGGCATGTCCCAGCGCATTTCTGCGGAGGTCGTCATCGAGCAGCGTCTTGAGTTGACCAGCAAAATCACTCGGGGAATTAATTTCCACGGCAGCTTGTTCTGCCAGCAGCATTCGCACGATGTCTCGAAAGTTCCAGGTGTTCGGGCCGAACAGGACCGCGGCACCGTAAGCGGCCGGTTCGAGCATGTTCTGGCCACCCCTCGTTCCGAACGTGCCGCCCACGAACGCCAGGTCAGCCAGTCCCCAGCAGGCAGCCAATTCACCGATGGTATCCAGCAGGATCACAGTATCGTGCGGAATTGTTTGTGGGGAACTCGCGAGTGTTGAGCGACGAATGAATTCGGTGTGCCCGCCGGCCAGCAGCGTCGCGACGGAGTCAAATCGCTCGCGATGGCGGGGCACGACAATCAGCCGCAGGCGTGGATAATCGCTGCGCAGTTCCTTCCACGCCCTGATGACCATGTCTTCTTCCGGCG
>JBDOMX010000141.1:0-12342 GCA_039831615.1 Planctomycetaceae bacterium | reverse complement strand
CGAACTGCATGCCGGCGGTCGACAGCATCGGTCGATCGTGATCTTCGCACCGATGTACGTTGCGTTGTTTGATTCGGCGAACGCGATCCGTGTTCCTGCGTTCCGCATTCTCAATCCGTCGTCGCCGAGATTTTGTCGCTCGTTTCGCAGACGCCGCCTGCCGTTTTTGATAAGCTGAAGCCATCACCCGAAATCCTTTTCTGTCCCGCTTGTTGCGTCGTCTTCACAACACTCAATACGCGGATTTCAGCAGGGTTTCGGGTGTTTTCTTTCACAACGAACTCAGATGGTCGCTTGTACTGAGGCTAGTTGGCGTGCGGATTCCAGATCAGGATCTCACCTTTACCCGGCACGGAGCAGTCGCCGTAGTAGCGGGCCCATGAACCGTCCTGGTCTTTCCAGGGCAGGTCGATATCCAGTGCCTTGAGGTGTCGGGCGTACAAATTCATGAATGTCGGGTTGTAGTAACACGAGAACTGAAATGTCGGCATCAGCTGCAGCGGTTTGAGTGAAATGATCGTGCCGCGATTCATCCATGCGCCGGTCCGGATTTCCGCTCCGCTCAGCAATACGATCGTGCCGCCCTTCATTTGCAGGCCGCAAAAGTCTTTGACGACTCCGCCGACAATGATGGTCCCGCGCCTCATCCGCAGACCAACTTCCAGTCCCGCGGTGCCATCCACAATGATGGTGCCGTTTTTCATGCCTCGCAGACTGCCGCGATAACCGCCGCCGATCTGCCCTCCGCCGTTCCCGTGCACGTGGATGAAGCCATTTTTCATTTCGGCTCCAATCCAGTCACTCGCATTGCCATGGACATCAATGCGCCCGCCCTTCATATGGGCTCCGAGATGCATGCCCACACTGCCGTGGATCGTTAATTGGCCTCGATCCATTTCACGGCCAAGCAGGCGTACTCGATGCAGGTCACCGTGGATCTCCAGCTGGTCGCTGCGTTCACCTTCGACCTCGAAGAAGTCATCTACGCGCAGCTGACGTTTGCCGTGATACAGCTTCAGGCCGCAGATTTCGTCGTTGGACAGCCCGACCAGACGAGACGGCGACAGCACTTCGGCTTCCAGCGGGACGGCAGGCTCTTCCTTCAATGTCAGCGTAATGGTCATTCGCCTGCGCCACATTCATGGATATCAGGGCGTTCGATACGTTCGAGTTCGACCGGGTAGTTCTCGAATGCCATTGTGTAGCAATCTTCGAACAACGGCTGAATGAACTCGTCGGTCGACGGATCGTAATTCGGGTGTACCAGGAATTCGCGTCCCTCGGGAGTTTCCCGGATGTCACCATCCTCGATGACAACTTCGCCCGCTTTGATGACGTAGCGAGGATGACTGAACATGCGGACGACGCTGTCTTCTTCTTCGTAGATCACGACGTCGGCGTCGCAGCCCACTCCCAGATTGCCTTTGGACTTCAATCCGAGTGCCCGGGCTGGTCCGGCAGACATGGCTGTCGCCACATCATACAGCGTGTACTCCCGGTCGATTTCCGGCAGCTTAATTCGACCCTTGATTTTGTCCGGCAGTTGTTTGAGACACTCCCTGCGGTGATCGGCACACATCAGCAATTCAATGATTTCCGGATAGCGCCAAAAACAGCCGCCGTTCGGATGATCCGTCGAAAGGAACACCTGCCATGGATCTTCGATCAGCAGCAGGAGCTCCAGCCCGGCCGCCCACTGCACGGCATTGACGAGGTTGCTCGTGCGGTATGTATACGGCACGATGCCGCAGCCGGTTTCGTTTTCAACATCGAGGTTCCCCCACTTTCGACCGGTCAGTTTATACAGCAAATGCTGCCACGGGCCATCCGCTGTGATAGTGACGGTATCGCCGAACAGGACCGCTCCGGCGTCAGTGGTTAGATTCCTGTGCGTGTTGAAGTAGTCGGCCAGTTCTGTCGTGTTAGACTGCATCGTGTCCCAGTCGTCGCCGCCATACGCATGGTACTGAGAATGCGCAATGTGGGCTCGATGACCTTCCAGGTGCTGCAGTGTATCCAGAGTGGTTGAGATATTGCCCGGAGCACCCAGGTTGTTGCAGTGCAGGTGGAGCGGGTGCGGCAGTTTGAGTTCGTGACAAATGCGGGCGAGCGCGGTGACAATGTTGCCAGGAGTCAGCCTGCTGTAGCCTTCGATCGAATCCGTCAGCTGTTTGGCATCCTTACCCCATTTCCAGGCGGCCACTCCACCAGGATTCACGGCTTTCACTCCGTATGATTTGGCGGCCCACAGGTACCATGCCACCACATTCTTCGCACGTTCATACTCACCGGCTTCGAGCAGGTCGAGCATGATTTCGTTGTTCGCCATCAGCGTCAGACTGCACTTGTCGACGATCGGGATATCACTCAGCTCTTCGTGCGTATGGCGAGCCGACAGGACGGGAACGGCGGCTTCATTGACGGTGGTGAAGCCCATGCCGGCATACAGATAGCCGGTCGCGAACGTGGTGGGAGCCATTCCACCGATGCCGGATCGCCGTGATTTTGATCGGATGAACGCCTGTGTTCGACGATGATCTTCCGGCATCATGGCCCGGGCAAAATTGATTGCTCCACCGGCAACGTGCGTGTGTACGTCCACGCCGCCTGGGAAGACAATCATGCCGGTGGCGTCGATCGTGCGTCCACTGTTTCCGGCCGCCACGAAACGTCCGTCCTGAATGAACAAGTCACGAACTTCGCCATTAATCCCGTTGGCGGGGTCGTAGACCTTTCCGCCGGTGATGCGAAGCATGTTTCACCTTTGGTTTTCTGAGTCCGTTGAGCGGCTGTCAAACTTGCGCGAGTGTCATTTGCTCGCTGTTTTCCGGCAGCCAGAACGGCTTCTGTTCGATGGCTTCGCGAATGCGACGGACGACTTCTTCGTCGGTGGGATACGGAGATTTCAATGCAGGTTTCAGCGGCATCGGGATTTCATCCATACGATACGCGGTACCTGGTGCTGCGATGCCGGCCGCTGCTGTGGTGATATGAACGCGTGCCAGTTTGCTGGTGTGAGTCACATGCGGGTCCAGCACGATGGTCGGAATTCGAGCCAGATGATTGATGGCCGGCTGCGGCATGGTGGCTCCGGGGTCTGCTCCGATGATGAAGGCTGCATCCGTGTCTCCTCGGACAAGCACATCGACCGTGGAAAACTCACCCGGATTGTAACGCGGATAACCGCGGTTGAATGTAATGCCGAACGGATAACCGGTTTGCGATCTCATGATCACATCTGCGCCGGTGACATTGCCGTGTCCTCGCATCGGCATGGCCACGAATTTTGTATATGCGTTCATTTCTGCGGCCAGCGTCAGCAGCGCAGCCGAATTCATGTGCTTGCCGCGTGTCATCGACAAACCCATGCCAAAGAACATACAGCCGAAATGACACGACTTCATTCGAGTGACGAGGTCCTGTAATGCTTCGAGCGAAACCCCGGTGTCCGCGACCATCGACTGATTCACCGGTTGATCTTTGATCATCGCTCGCAGGATCGTGATCAATTCAAAGTCTTTGCCGGGTTTCACCTGCAGAAAAATGTCGGCCGCTTTGGCGCTTTTCGTTTCGCGGATGTCCACCAGGACCATCGTACGGTCCTTGCGTCCTCGCGGCAGAAACTTGCTTTTTTGCATAAGCGTGTACTTGGTGAAATGTCGTGGATGACATTCCGCCGGGTTTCCACCCCAGTACACAATAAAATCGGCTCGGTTCTTCACTTCGCCGAGTGTGCATGTGACCTTGCCACCCAACTGGGCGGCGATTTCAGTGGGACCGTGTCACAATGATGTATGACTGTCCAGCAGCCCTCCCAGCTGGTCGGCCAGAGCCACACATTCTTTCTGCGCTTCGCAGGTGGTGTTGCTCATTCCATACACAAGCGGCATGTCGGCCTCGTGCAGGAACGTCGCGGCCGCTTCGATCGCTTCATCGACGGTCGCTTCTCGTCCGTCAATCAGCGCGTCGGGATACTTGTGTTCGGCCGTGTGGTTGAGAAACCAGGCGGTTCCCAGCACGCAGGCTCTTTTGGCTTTGTGGATGCGGTACTCGTCGTGATGAAGGTCGATATCGTCGCACACGCAGCCGCAAAATGTGCAAGTCGCGTTCTTGATGACCTGGAGTGTCATGTTTCTTCCTGGCACTGAGTCTCAGACTGATCAGCAGGGGCGGAGCCGTCCGAACCGGACGACGGAATCAAAAACGTTCAGCCGAGTGCTCGGCCGTGGTAACTGCCTCGAACACGTCGCGGCATGAATCGACCCTCTTCGACTTCTTCCCACGGAAGGACGTTTTCCGGATGTTCACCGGAAAAATGAGGTGATTCAGGGCCGATGAGGTCGTGGGGGTTCATTTTGGACATGATGAATCCTGTTTTCCCGCCGTCAGGCGATCGCGAAGATCGGGTCCGCCGCTGAACATTATTCAGGACCGATCGAGTGATGCAATGGGCTCGACTTCAACTTCCCAACCTTTGGACAGTGGCATCCCGGTTCCATCGGTACTGCCGCCCATCAGCTGACAGGTTGCCGGGCCGTAGGGTACGAAAATGAGGCCTTCGGGGACTTTGCCGGGGGTGCACTTGAAGGTGGCTTCCCCTTCTTCCGTGGAAACGCGGCAGGTATCGCCATCAGACGCACCAATCGATGCCATATCATTGGGATGCATCGTCATCACGCTGACAGACAGGGCATATTCCTCCGTGAATTTTCCCAGATTGATGCCGACTCCCTGCTTCGAGGTCCGGGACGGGTTGAGAATGAAGCGTTTGGCCGGCATAAGTCTGCTCGTACTGCTGTGAAGATCGGTGAGGGGACTATAGTCCTGGGGCAAATGAACGGCAAATGTGCGCGGGCAGTACTACAGCGTATTACGCTGATTTGTGGCCCCCGCGGCGGAGGCTCCAGAGCCCATATTCCATTGCTCCCGCGAGCCAGAAACCGCCACGACTTTTCGAAAACTGCTCTAGACCATGGCCTGCAGATTTTGCAGCTGAAAGTGATGTGGCCCCAGTTTTCCGCCGTAGTTTCCGGCCGAGATCCGCAAAATGCCGTCGGCCGAAGCAGCCGCATCGAGCCCGATTTGCATGGCTTTTGCGACTGCACTCTCGGTCAGGCCATCAATCACGATTTCGTAGACCGCCCGCTCGTTCACTTCCAGAGACGTTTTCGTTTGAGCCGTCAAAGTGGGGCACCACTTGTCGTTGGTACTGGCTTTCAGGTCCGGGTAGCGAGACCCCACTTTGGATCCACTGCGGACGAACCCCGAAGGGAAAGGTAAGATCACTTCAGAAATGTCTGAGATCTCCCGCACGGCTGCTCTGGTGGCCGTCAGGCCTTCGGCCTGAGACCGTGCACAGATCAGCAGGTTGCCACCTCCGATCCCTTTGACAGTGCCAAATTCATCTTCGCAGAGAAACTCTCCGTCCATGACGGGAATGCGCCAATACCGTCGCGTTCCCAGCTTCTTGGAACTTTGGAAGCCATCCCCGAAGTATCGGAGTTGTCCGCCCACCCGAATACGATCGTCTTTGCTTTTGCTGAGTAATCCTGCGTAGCAGGCGGTGGTTGGACAGGTGAGTACATTCTGGCCAATGCGACTGGTGACCGCCTTTTGCAGCGACTTCCTGTTGAAAGCGAATGCGAGGACGGAGATTCCCGGTCGGCCATCCGGACTGTCAGATTCGTCAATGAATTGCTCAATTCCTGCTTCGGCATCGCAGCCGATGACACTCGATGCATTACCACAGAAATCCATGGCTGCGCAAGCGGCCAGGTCCATGTCGTATGCCGTGATGATCAGCCGAGTGGCGACCATGGGAAAAGCTTCGGCAAACGTGTCGTCGATTTTTGCCTTGTGTGTCATCGTCCGTTCCTACCGGTTCCACATTCTATTCCCAGCATCACCGAATTGAGACCGCTGCCGATTCCCAGCAGTGCCAGTTTGGTTGCCGGGGCGGGTGGATCTTCGTTCAGTCCCATGGCAAGGGCCATCGGCAAAGCGACCGCTCCGGTGTTGCCAAATCGTTCCACCGTCGGAAAGTCCAGCGATGGGTCCAATTCCAGTCGTTCCATCAACAGAGTACGGTGTTGTTTCCCAACTTGATGTGTGAAAATTCGGTCCGGGTCAGCGTTCGTCCAGTTGAGAATCTTTTTTGTTTTTGCCCAGTTTTTCTCGGCGAGCGCGATTCCCGCGTGCAGAAGTGCTTCCGAATCGGTTTCCATTCGAGGCCGACCGTCGCCATGTTCGAGGGAATCCACGCCGCCGGCGCAGAGATCATGAGCGCTGGTGTCAGAGAGGAAGGAGCCGCCCAGCAGACGGTGGCCCGTGCGACTCAGGTCAGCATGGCAGAGTACCACCGCGGCGGATCCCGAACCCACCGTCAGCGACGCAAACGCCGGTTTGATCGATTTCCGAGTCAGCGTCGTATCAGCCAGCAAACTGGCAATCGTGCCTTCCACGAGACCACGACCGGTTTCTGTCCCGACGATCACGCCCGCCTGGATCCGTCCCAGTTCGATCATATCGGCGACGTGCAGCATTCCGCTCAACAGCCCCAGGCAGGCATTGCTGACATCGATGACAATGGCCTCATCCGGCAGTCCGCTGGCGGCGTGGACTCCAGCCGCCGTTGCCGGTTCCATTCGGTCACGGCAAACGGATCCGTGAATCAAGGCTCCGAATCGCTCTGCTGGAATCCCCGAAACGTCCACCGCCATCCTGGTCGTGGCCACGCTGATCTGTCCCGGAAGTGTCCCCGGATCGTAAAAGCGACGTTCCTGAATTCCGGTCATCAGTTCGAGTCTCCCGAGGGGAAGATTCAGACGTTCATAGACTGGTTCCAGCTGTTTTTCGATCTCAGCAGAGGTGACGACATAGGGGGCCGGATTGTGGACAATGGCATCGACGCATACGTGTTTGTAAAGCATTGGTCGATCGGGCAAACAAAAAAACGCACTTCGCACGACACGAAGTGCGTTGTGGTCATCCAAAAAAAGGTCTTACACGTCCAGAGTTGGGCAGCAGCTCATCCCCTGAGCACTACTCGCATCGAAGCTGTCAAAGCGAAGCCATCTATCCTTCGTGCGCTCGCAGCTTGCCGCCTCGAAAAGCCTCCGACAGGGCGCGAGGAATCTCAGCTTCCGCCAGCACGACTTCCGCCTGATTCTCCTGAGTTCTCGCGCACATCTCCTGTTCCTGAGCGACTGCCATGGCGCGGCGTTCTTCAGCTTTTGCACGAGCAATACGAACATCGGCTTCCGCCTGGTCCGCCTGTAACCGGGCGCCGACGTTGTCGCCCACGTCGATGTCGGCAATGTCGATGGATACGATTTCGTAGGCCGTGCTGGAGTCCAGCCCCTTGTTCAGAACGGTGCCGGCAATCAGCATGGGATTGGCGAGGACTTCCTTGTGCGTGGCACACGAACCAATGGCTGACACAATCCCTTCTCCCACGCGGGCGATGACCGTCTCCTCCGTGGCTCCCCCGACGAGTTGACTGAGGTTGGTGCGCACCGTGACGCGTGCTCGAGCTTTTAGCTGAATTCCGTCACGAGCCACGCCGTCGAGTGTCCTGCGACCGTGGCGCGACGGATCGGGGCAGTCAATGACTTTGGTTTTGACACTGGTCTGGACGGCTTCCAGAACATTTCGTCCGGCGAGGTCAATTGCGGCTGCCGTATTCCAGTCGAGTTCAATGCTGGCCTTCTGTGCAGCCACCAGGGCGCGAATGACAATCGGCAAGTTACCCCCAGCCAGGTAGTGAGACTCCATGGAGTTACTCGTGATGTCGCTCAGTCCTGCCTGCACTGCCATGACTCGAGCATCCACGATCACGGTTGGATTCACCTTCTTGAGCTTCATGACGACCATCTGCAACGGCCCAATCATCGCTCCGGAGGTCATGGCTCGGATCCACAACGGGAAGACCGGAGCGAACATCGCCGCGAAGATCAACAAAAACAGAAGGAAAATTGCCACGACGCCATACAGCAGGATCGTTGCCGGGCTTGTTCCCCCGTTTTGAGCGAGCAGCAGGTGAGTGTAAAAGTTCTGCATAGATCGATCCGGAACGTGGTGGCTGAAAGTGGCTGCGTTGGTAAGTCGGCAATTCTAGGGAATCAGTGAACCAGACTTCAATTGAGTCTCACGGTTCGAGTCGTCGCCTGAGGCCCACTGGTAGGATCCTGTGATTGCACCGCTGGCGGTGGTCGGTACGATCTTCAAACCGTGAACGTGTCGATCGGTCATCTGGATCTGATCAAACTGACGATTCGCCTCAACTGTATAAACACTTTTTGAAGATGACAAAAGGGACAGAAATGAGTATTGAACAGCGGATTTCCGATTTGGGCCTCGAATTGCCTCCGGCACCACCCGCGGGTGGCACTTACAGTCCCGTGGTCGTGTACGGAAAGACGGCGTATGTTTCAGGGCAGGGGCCGGTTCGTGCTGATGGCAGCATGATCAAAGGTCGAGTGGGCGCGGACCTGACTGAAGCACAGGGCATCGAGGCCGCCCGCGCTGTCGGTCTGACCATGCTGGCCACGATTCGGGCCCAGCTGGGCAGCCTGGACCGCGTCAAACGAATCATCAAAGTGCTGGGAATGGTCAATGCTGCGGCCGATTTCGGACATCATCCCAAGGTCATTAATGGATTCAGTGATCTGATGGTGGAAATCTGGGGAGAAGAAGGTCGAGCCGCACGTAGTGCCGTCGGCATGGGGTCGCTGCCAGGCAACATTGCCGTGGAAATCGAAGCCATCATCGAACTGCACGACTGACTTACGTCGGTTCCCCGCGACCAATTCACGCGTGCAGGTCATCGTGGGAACGCCACGCGACTGTCTCCTGTTGCCGTGCCGATCGAATCAGGGTCTCTGCGTTCCGCTGTCGTTGATCGCTACAATCCCCGCTGCGCTTGCATCCGTTTCTTCGACAAAGACACCGTCAACTCAGCACACCCGTACAGACTTTCCCGTGAACATCCGTCAAGCGGAACTGTCGCCCCTGAAAACGGTATGTCAGGCGTTCGTGATCGATTCCCAGCAGGTGCAGGAGCGTGGCCTGAAAGTCGTGAACGTGGACACCGTCGCTGGCGACATTGAATCCGAGTTCGTCTGATGCGCCCCAGGTCGTTCCGGCTTTGATGCCTCCTCCCGCCATCCACAAAGTGAAGGCATATGGATGATGATCGCGGCCCCATCGAGGTCGATTGCTGAGATCGCCCTGCAGAAACGGTGTCCGTCCAAATTCGCCGCCCCAGATGACGAGCGTTTCGTCCAGCAGACCACGCTGTTCCAGATCACGCACTAATCCGGCAGACGGCTGATCAGTGTCGCGGCACTGGTTGTACAGCTCAGTCGTGAGACTGTTGTGCTGGTCCCAGCCGGCGTGCATGACCTGCACGAACCGCGTGCCTCGTTCGACAAGGCGTCGAGCCTGCAGACAATTGTGAGCAAACGTTCCGCGTTCAGACACCTGCGGCCCGTACATCTCCAGCGTTGCCTGCGTTTCTCTACGAATGTCAGTCAATTCCGGAACGCTGGACTGCATTCTGAATGCCATTTCGTACTGAGCAATGCGCGTGGCCGTTTCGGGGTCGCCAGTGCGTTGTCGGTGAAATTCGTTCACCTGGGCAATATCGTCCAGCCAGCCACGTCGCATGCGGCGCGAAATTCCGTCCGGGTTTGACAGATACAAGACCGGATCCCCACCACTGCGAAACCTGACACCCTGATACTGCGATGGCAGGAAACCGCTGCCCCAGTAGAAGTCATAGAAAATCTGGCCGCAGGACGTCCCTTTGCTGACCGACGTCATCACGACAAAGGCCGGGAGGTCGTCCGCTTCGCTGCCAAGACCGTAATTCAGCCAGGCGCCGAGCGTTGGGCGTCCCGGAATCTGTCCGCCGCTCAACAGGAAGGAGATGGCAGGAGCATGGTTCACTGCATCGGTATGCATGCTCTTAATGAAGCACAGCCTGTCCGCAATCCCCGCAATATGGGGCATGAAGTCGCTGACAGTCGCACCGCTCTCGCCATATTGTGCAAACCGTTCGACGGGAGCGAGCACCAGCTTTCCATCGGCGTCACCGGTCATGGTGCTGAAACGTTTGCCTTTGACGAAACCATCGGGAAGCGGACTCCCATGCAGTTCAGACAGCTTCGGTTTGAAGTCGAACAGGTCGACGTGTGTGGGACCACCATTCTGAAACAGGTAGATGACATTCTTTATGCGCGGCGCGAAATGTGGCAGGTCAGGAAGCCCGTCCGACCTGTCTGAGCCGGACCCCTTCACCGAATCGGACCGGAAAAGTAAACCGGCCAGTGCGGCGGATCCCAGCCCGGTGCCGGAAGACGTCAGCAGCTGCCGGCGGGTGGCCTGCAAATGGAAGTCGGCGGTCGGATTCATAGATTCATTCCGCAGGTCCCGTCGACGTTCGAGGTCCTGCTGTTGTCGTCCGAATTGTCTATTCTCGCGTCAGCGCTTCATCCAGATTCAGAATGGCCAGACACACCGCTGTCCATGCAGCGTGCTCAGCAGGATCGAGTGCTGCATTGCGTCTGGAATCGCCGACCGACAGCAACGCCACTGCGGATTCAGCGTCCGCGGTGTATTCGATGCGGCTGCGTTCCAGACCTCTTAGGAAGACGAGGGATTCATCCGGCGTCACATCGCGGCACACAATCCGCCGAAACGCTCGATTCAGGCTTGCGGCGTCATCGGTGGATTGCTCTTCCAGCAGCTGCTGAGCCAGCGCGCGGGCAGATTCCACGTACGTTGTTTCGTTGAGTGTCAGCAGTGAATGCAATGGCGTGTTGGTTCTCGACATTCTGACTGTACATGTCTGACGGCTCACGTTGTCAAAGAAGACGGTTGGCGCGACAATCCGTCTCCAGAACACGTACAGACTGCGGCGATAGATCGCATTGCCTTCGCTGCGGCTGTGCTGCTTTCTGCCGAATGTCTGTTCGGCCCAGACACCCGGTGGCTGATACGTATGGATCGGTGGTCCACCCACCTGGAAATTCAACAAGCCGCCGGCGGCCAGTGCCTGATCTCGCAGCACAAACGACGGCCATCGAAAACGCGGACTTCTGGCGAGCAGCCGGTTGTCCGGGTCGATCTCACGTTCGGAGGTCTGTTGATTGTCTGAACCGGTCACCCGCCGCATGGTTGATGACTGCCGGTAGGTGTGACTGGTGACGATCATCCGCAGCAGTCGTTTCAGATCCCAGCCGTTCTCGCGGAAGTCCGCTGCCAGCCAGTCGAGGAGTTCTTTCTGCAGCGGGTATTCACCCTGCACTCCGAAGTCCTCCGCCGTTTTCACCAGACCCATGCCAAAGATCTGCTGCCAATAACGGTTTACGGTCACTCGAGCAGTCAGTGGATTGTCCTCGGAGACCAGCCACGTTGCCAGGTCCAGCCGATTCATCGGTCCGTTCGTACGGCCGGCCGGAAGGCTCGTCGGCGTGGCGGCGACGGCCTGACGGTCCGTGGGATCGTTGTACAGGCCACGCGTCAGAACAAAGGTCGTTCGTGTTTCCGATCGATCTTCCATGACCATCACCTGGGGAGTTCGTTTGCGAATGCCTTTCCGCTCCTCAGTCAATTGATGGTGTCGCTCAATGAGTAACGAGTATGCGGAATCCGTCATCAGAAACGCTGTGCGAAGCCGCTCGTTCTGTTCATGCGAACGATTGCCAGGATCCGTTTGGAGACCGTCCAGCAGCTGATCCTGATCATGCAACGCAGTGGCCTCGGCCGTGGTTTTGACTGAGCCGCTTACCCGATCGGGGTCACCGGAGTTGCGAGATGACTCTTGTTTCTTACTTTCCGGTTGTCGCTGCAGTCGTACTTTGGTCGCTGTTTCCCAGTCTGGCTGGCCTGCTTTGAGAATATTTTCGCGATGCCGGATCCTGTCACTGGCTTCGTTGACTGCCGATTCGATTGCCGCAAGTCGCTGCCGATCTTCCTGAGTGGGCGCGGCCAAAACGGGAGCAGTCTGAGGATCTCCGCCAGCCCCATCGACTGGAGTTTGGTTGAAGAACGCGTAGAACTGGTAATAGTCCTGCTGTCCGAGCGGATCGAACTTGTGATCGTGACAGCGGCAACAATTCAATGTGAGTCCCAGCCAAACGGTCCCCATCGTTTCTGTCATGTCCATGACATAGTCGACACGGTTTTCTTCCGGGATCCGCCCTCCTTCGCCGCTGATCATATGATGACGGCAGAACGCGGTGGCAAGCTGTTGTTCAAACGTCGCGTGGGGCAGGAGGTCACCTGCCAATTGCCAGACTGTGAAGTCATTGAAACGCATATTGTCATTGAAAGCGTCGA
>JBDOMX010000356.1:9350-12353 GCA_039831615.1 Planctomycetaceae bacterium | reverse complement strand
AAGAGCGCCCGGAAGACGCGACCATTTCCGGAACGCCCGAACCCCAAGTCGTGCCGATTCGCGTGGCGAGTGGAGAAGTGATTTCCTCAGATCAGCTCGTCGCCGTTCTGCTCGACAGCGGGCTGGAAATCATCCCGCCTCACGTTTCCGATTCATCCCGACTCACCGTACATGTCGGACGTGATGCGGTGATTCGCGAGCGGTCTGAGGCCGCGTCACCGGGAGCCGATGACAAGGACCATGCAGGCAGCCGTGACAACGACGACGGCGAAACAACAATCGCAGTCAATAATGGTGCTGTTGTAGCATCGGTCCTCACAGATCTGCCGTATTCAGATTTGAGAGTGGGCAACAGCGAGGGTGTGAAGGCTTCGTCGCGGACTCACATCGAGATACTGGTCGATGGTCAAAAACAGGGAGAAGTTGCGACCTTCAGTCAGGTCAACCCAAAGCAGTTCGAGGGCAAGCCGCTGCAAATCTGGACACTGAATGAGCAGGGCCAGTATCGGCGCAAAGGGGAATTCCACGGCGAGGTCGTCGATGCCACATTGCAGGTTCGATTCGACAAACCCGTCTACCGCCTTGGGGACCAGGGGGTGTTGTTGATATGGAATCAGGAGGCATTTCGCCGGGCGCAGGAGAAGTACCGAGTCGGCGGCAAAACGAACCCCGCGGACTGGATGCTGAAAATCGATGCTTCCGCGAGTGCAGCCGGAATTCCGAAACAAGCCCCATTCAGTACCCACCGTCTTCCCTTCACCGTCGTGACGAAAGGAGCGTTGAGCGCGACAGTGCAGGCTGAACAACAATTCTGAGCCGAATTGAGCGGTCGCACCGGGGATGATGCCTGTTTTTGCGGGTCATTGAATCGGTGCCATCGCCGTGCGTTCCGGGCGAGGGAATTTGTCGTCCTGGCATCCGGCGGCAGGGACGGTCATTGTCAGCGATTCGGTTTGAATACCGTTCACTACGGTGCAGAGACCGGCGTGCATACAGGAGATTGTGGTGGCCCTCATCCGCCCTCCGGGCACCTGTTCCCGGGGGGAGAAAGGCCAGGGTTTGAATACCTTCTCCCGGAGTCGGGAGAAGGTGGCCGAAGGTGGAAGGCATTGAAACGTGCACACGCAGGAACTGGTTGCTGAAGAGGTCGCCGACACGACCGGGCGACTGCGATCGACAGTTACGCAGATCATCGTCGTGCGCAGGCGTATCGGACGGTTCGCATGACCTGGAGCAAACTGTGCTCGGAACTTCCGCAGGCGCCCTCGCAACGTGCATGAATTGCGCGACATCCCTGTCCCCCCGAACAGTGAGCAATGGCGTCAACCAAACGATGCACGAATCTGGATTCTGGAAATGTTCGCCGCCGGACGCCCTTCGGTGCGATGACGCTTCCAGTCGCGTAGCCCCCCAGGGCGGAACAACAGCCTGTAATCAATGCATCGACAGTCGAGTTTGCCGACTTGAGCGATTATTCCGCTCCGGCAACCTTTGCGGACTGAGCGGATTGATCCAGATTTGCAGTCACTTGCTGCAGGACGAATCAATCGCGATGGTTGGTGCGAATCCCATCGTCGTGCACGCCGAACCTCGCCGTGACGAGTGATTCAGGCTGCGGCGCATCGACATCAACCATCCGTTCGTACGCCCGTTTATTCCACGGGTTCGTCTTCCGTGTCGCCCGGTGCCTGCGGTTTGACATGATACGCGTCAAGAGAACGGCCCGTCGCTACGAGCAACAGCGGGCTGTCGTCAGCGGGGTCCGTGGCCCAATTGACCTGCGGACTCTGCCCCTGCCTGACCGCGCGCGCGATGATTGTGCCCTGCAGGAGGTCGACCACGATCACCAATCCTCCGCGCAGGCCCACGGCGGCCCATGCTGTGCCGCGGGCGATGGCCATGGAGTCGCAGTGATTGGTGTCATCCGGCAGATCGACGGCCCAGAGTTCAGTGCCTGCTCCGTCGAGCGCAACCAACTGTTCATTGTTGTCGCCGGTGCCGACAACGAAAATCGTGTCGGCGTCGTCGTCTTCCGCAACACGTCCGACTCGGACCATATTGGCGTAAATGCTGCAGTCCAGTTCCTTCAACTGTTGCCCGTCTGCATCGAACAGATGGACCTGGCCACTGGCGGACGTGGTCACAACTTCGATGCTGCCGTCACCAGTCACATCGCCGGCGGCAACGTGCCACACGTTGCCGATCCGGTCGTACTGCCAGCGCCGCACGCCAGTGCGGTCGAATACGTGCAGCCCGGTTCCCCCGTTGTATCCCACGATGACTTCGTCCTGGCCATCGCTGTCGAGGTCTGCGGCCCACACGTCGTCAATCCCCTCACCGCCGGATTCCGTCCAGAGCCTCGTTCCATCGAGTGCCACAGCTGTCACAAATCCGCCCCACTGGTCGTAGCCCAGCAGTTCCGTCTGGTCGCTGGGTGTGAGGTTCGCAGGGCGAAGCTGAGTGACATTGCGTTCGATCTCGAAGGTGCGCTGAATTTCACCGGCCGCATTCAGGACTTCGCACTGGCGCCGGGACTTCAGCGCAAAGATGGCGTTCTGTTGGCCATCAACGGCCACCGTCGAGTAGCGGCCGTCGTGCGACCAGGCGGGTTCCAGACCTTCCGGTTTCGCCGCGGCTGCTTCTTCCTGTTGTCGTTGTGTTTTGAATTCTTCGGCAAGGTTCTTTCCGGCGAGCAAATCGTCCAGTTCCTGACGCAGCACTGACTTGATTTTTGGGTCGTAACCGATGTGGACGGCCTGCACGACACCGGCTTTGTCGATCAGCACCAGCATCGGAA
Source organism: Planctomycetaceae bacterium (assembly GCA_039831615.1). Classification (GTDB taxonomy): domain Bacteria; phylum Planctomycetota; class Planctomycetia; order Planctomycetales; family Planctomycetaceae; genus S139-18. The sequence continues at coordinate 9,556 of JBDOMX010000356.1, read as the reverse complement.
TTCCCTCGACGCCATAATCGAGAGCCGCATCGCCCTCGACGTCGAGTGCCACGGTGATGTCCAGCTCCTTTTTATTCAGGAATTCACTTATCTGGTCCGATTCTTCCTGCTGATTGACCGCATAGAAAACGACCTGCCTGTCTTTGTATTCCTCCGCCACTTCAGCCAGTTCCGGCATCTCCTGAACGCACGGGCCACACCAGGTC
>JBDOMX010000356.1:469-9340 GCA_039831615.1 Planctomycetaceae bacterium | reverse complement strand
GAGCCTAAGAATCATGTTTCCTGTGTTTTTATAACACAAGAATCATAATTCTTGTGGATTCTAAGCACCTAAGCATCACGATTTCTTTGTCCGCGTGGTCCTGAAGGTTCATGCGGCCTCCATCGAGCAGATCCAGTTCGAGAGGAGGAGCGACCTCGCCGAGCAACGGTGAAGGTTCGTCTTCCATGTCGAAATCGCCGAACAAACTGTGCGATTTGGTGGCACCTTCCGGTGGCGTAAAAACAAACTCACTCGAATCGACCGGCCCGTCGAACTGCCACTCTGTAAACTGCGTGACAAAGGTCGCCTTCATGTCCTGTCCCTGAAACTGGCCGTCCGCCCCTGCCATCGCTTTGGACAAGTCCATCGAAACCTGACTGACAATTGGGTCTCCCTGAACGTTGATCCAAATGTCCCAGTCAAACTGTTCCTGGTTGAAACTCAGATGATGCACGTCCACATCGCCGAGTGTCTCGCGTCCCACATACTTCGAATCCGCGACGCCTTCCATCATTCTTTCGTAGGGATCGTCATTGAGAAGATGCAGAACGAACCCTCCCATTCCCGATCCCATGGTCGTGAAAATCGGGTTGGCTGACAATTCCTCGATCGATTCAGGAGCGGTCTCTTCGGCATACGTCTTCATCATTGCCATGCTGGTGAAGAGTGTTTCGCCGTCAGAGACCAGATCAATTCCCATCATTCCGCCATCGCTGCGAACGGCAAGGCGTTTTGGTTTTTCGGCAACAACGGTGCGGTTGCTGGCCATCTTATTGTCCATTCCCTGCATCTGCATGTGCATGACCTGTCCTTCGCGGACACGAATCGTTTTCGCGGCCGCATAGAAGTCAGCGACGCTTCGAATGACTTCTTCCGGCGATGGCTGGGGACCGGCTTCGTCGCCTGCACTGGCCGTGGGAGAAGCATCTGCGGCCGAAACGGCTGGCTCCACAGCATTCGATTCCTGTTCAGCGGTCTCCTGCGCCGTTCCCTTGTCTGCAGATTCAGTGGTGGCGGAGTCTTGCGGAGCCTTCGGCTGTTGAGAACAGGATGCTGCCAACAACAACACGGTCAGGCTGGCGATGATTGTGAGGAATCGACACATGAGCAGATTCTCCTGTTGTACACAATGGATTGAGTTCACCGACAACAATCACTTCCGATTCGCTCGCACCGCAACGGCCAGGCCAACCAGCACACCAGGTCATTGACAGATCTGCGGAAACGTGTGACGGGCAAGACAGATTGGGTGCAGGTGTTGAGGCGTCCTGCAACAACGTGGCAAGTCAGCGATCGGATCTTGTGATTCGTCAACTCATTCGCGAATTCGGACAATCACTCGCCTATTGTTGTTCGCGGGACAAAGTGAAGGCAAGTCAACGGGGTCAGCGAATCTCCCATCTCAGCAACCTCTCAACGCCGAATGAAGTGCTTGATATCCAGGTGACCTTGAGATTCGTTACAGGTCGACGGGTTGCCCCTCTCGCGCTGATTGCAGGATGGCGGCCGTCACATCGAATACGGGCAGGGCGCAGGAAAATGGTGCCGGGTTGTCTGCGACTCCATTCAGAACGTCCAGAAAACCGGTGACAGGGTTGGCCACCGATTGAGCACCGGATTGACGGGCGGGAAGGTCGACTGGCCGGACATCGTTGTGCTGAGCGATCAGCACGCGATCATCACGCAGAATCAGGTCGGCCTTCTCGCAGTGGAGCAACAGTTCTTCATAGTACGAATGGGCGTTCCCCATGAACGTCATGGTGAGCGGAAGATCCCCCTGCAGCGTTCCGGCGACCGATGTCATGACCTCGACTCGGCTTCGGCTGCGCTGAGACACGGCATACACCTTCCGTGGCCGCAGGCCGGTGACGTACATCATCGCATCAATCTTGTGACTGCCCGCGTCCCCCAGAAAACCGCCGCTGTTGATGGCGGGGTCATCTCGCCATGTTCCGACAATTCCGGACTCCCAGCGCTCACAAATCACGCCGGTGACTGCTCGGAGTTCGCCCCACCGGCCGCTGCTGAGTTCATCCCTGAGGTAACGTTCGTTCTGCCAGAAGCGGCGCTGGTATCCCAGAACGCAACGCAGATGCGGATGAGCCTCTGCGAGCTCGAGAATCCTGACAATGTCGGAACGCGTACCGGCCAGCGGCTTTTCTGCCAGCACGTGAAGCCCGGCAGTCAGAGCAGCTGAGATTTGGTCATGATGGCAGTCCGTGGGGGTTGCAATCACAACAGCATCCGCCTCCGCAGCGAGCGCCGCGTCAATCGACGGAACCACCGTGGCGTCATGAGCGCACTCATCACGCAATTTGATGGCCGCGGATTCATCCGCGTCAAACAAACCGATCAGCTGTGCCCGGTCATCACTGGCGAGACGACGGCTGTGCGCAAAGCCCATGCGGCCGCAGCCAACAACAACGAATTTCCATGGTCCTCGGTCCGGCACGGATCCTCCTTACTGCGGAATGCGGTTGAGGGTGTACCACGCGGACGAATGCAGCAGTGGCTCACCATCCCGACTGCGGACGCCGGCGGCGACCAGTTCATGGACGAACAATTCCCGCAGGCCCTCCACACTCAGCCGCACGCGTAAGCCGTCATCGGAAACCGTGGCTTGCTTCACGTTGAGTTCCCGTTGCTGAATTTCGTCGCTGCCGTACGTGGAATGGTACAAATACGTGTGGCTGTTGATTTCATAGGAAGCGGAGTTTTCGGCGCTCACCGTCTCCACCGGTTTTGTGAACACGAGCTCAAAACCGTCTGGTGTGGCTTTCATCTCTTTGATTTCAAAAGGTGTATTCCCGGTCCACACCAGCCGTTGCAGGCCATAGGAGGAAGTGCCCAGACTGCTCCAGCCTCGATTCGTGAGTCCCACAAAGACACTCCCGTCGGTGCCCTGAGCAAGCCGCAGCACTGCCGACGCGAATCGCGACCGAAATGGAAAGCAGGCTCCCTGATATTCTCCGCCAATCTTTTCCAGAAACACGCGATGCATGCTTGCCTGTGTGAACTCACCGACAAACAGTTGCCCCTCAAACGGCCCGAATTTTCCTTGACTGTTATCGAGCATAATATCGGTGGTCGACTGTCCGGCCTTCTTGTAAGGAAACCAGACAGCAGGTGGCCGCAGCTGCTCAAACTGCTGCAGGGCCTGCGGGTACGGTAAGCCATCCGGAACCTGTTGCACGTCAGCGAAAGGAGAACCTTCACAATCCATCGATGCGAGGGCTTCCGCGTGATGAAAGAAGGCGCCTTCACGCATGTGGTGCAGCGCATTCGTGGCGACCCAGTTGCCCTGTTGATCGGTGTAGAACACGTCTCCGGAACTGTTCAATCCGATGCCGCAGGGTGATCTCATCCCTGCGCACACGGGCACGAGGTCTCCTGCCGGCGTCACTTTCATACCCCAGCCCCGCCAGCGTCCCTGCCGGTAACCAAACGGTGCGTGGGGAAGGGTTCGCGCGAGCTGAGGTTTCGACAGCCCCATGCCAATGTTCAGCGTCATCCACAGATTCCCTGTGCCATCAAGCACCGGCCCATAGGCATATTCGTGGTAGCACCCGGTAACCCCCCAGCCTTTGGCCACCGTCAGATATTCGTCGGCCTGCCCATCATGGTCTGTATCTCGCAGTCCGGTCAGTTCACTTCGCTGTGCCGTGTAGTAGATGTCCCCGTGTTTCAACAAACCGAGCGGTTCGTGCAGGGCTGAGGCGAAACGTTGATACGCCAGATACTGCGGTGGATCGTCATAGACGCCATCGATGAACCAGACTTCGCCTTTGCGAATCGTGACGCCGATGCGACGATCGTCCACAATCGCCAATCCGCTGACTTCCAAAGCCAAACCGTCCGGTGCCGGCTTCCAGTGCTTTGAACGCGATTCTGTTGGTGATTCTGATGTCGCCACCGAGATCAGTCGGTAGTAGTCATTTTCCACGGCTGCTTCAGCACACCGCGTGGCGCAGCAACAGAGAATCAGAAAAACGGTCTGCAGCAGCGTGTTTACCATTGATACTGCACCTCGATTGTCTGTTGCTGATTGAACGTCAATGGAAGAATCCACTCCATGCCGCGGTTCGTGTTGCGGATGACGCCGGCGGTCGCGATCGCTTCCCCGGTTGATACGGTCAAACCGTTCTCATTGCTGCATGACGTGCGACCATTCATCTGCAAGGTCTGTCCTTGATGAGCTCTCAGCCACAGATGCTGTTCTGATTCCGTGGCGTTGCGTTTGGTGAGCAGCATTCGACGAATCAGTTGCCTGCCTTCGGGCTCAATGCGATCTTCGATATCAATGGCCCCGACGCGATACAAAAATGTGGGCACTCCGGAGGTATCCAGTCGATAGCCACGAAACGCATCCGCTGCAGCGGTCGACAACGAATCATCCACTGCCAGTTCCGGCCACTCAGCGGCCGGATCCTTGAGGAATGCAAACGGGACTCCTCCGGGGAAGGTGACAGTGTCTTCGCCCAATGGCCGCACCGGCGGAGCAAAGCGGGCAAACCAGGTTCCCTGTGCGTCGACAAACTTTCCACGCCAGGCGAATGCCAGTCGATTCAGTTCCGCATCAAATGCATAGTGGACCTGCTGCGGAAATCCGACGGCAATCGCGTGCGTACCCGCATGATCCATAAACGTCCGCAATAACAAGGGCCGATCCATCGGTCGCAATTCGTAGTTTCGTGATCGGGCCTCCAGCAGTTTTTCAGGCAGCGGATGCTTCCTGATCTCTTTGAGGTAGGTCCACATGGCGGCGATTTGTCGCTCAGTATTCCCCTCAAGCACCGCCTGATTCTGACTCACCCCTTGTGGAAAAAACGACGGCATGCGGGTGTGTGGTTTCAGCTGACCCGGGTTGAGCACAAAATCATGAAACCATTGTGGATGGACACGGGCGGCGATGCCCTCAAGCTCGGTGCCGATCACGCCCGGCAGCGTCTCCCCGGTCAGTGAGTGGCATTGGACGCAGCCGGTATTCAGCAGCTGCCGCCCCGCTTCGGCCAGATCAGTGTGGTCCCCAAACACGTCCTGTTCCGTCGTCTGCCGATTCTGGTTGTCTGTTTCTGCCAGCATCGCTGGCAATGTCTGCAATCGTTCCCCCGCAAACACCGGCATGCGCATGCGCATGTGTTCACGAATGCTGCCTTCCCCGTTCAGGACCTGCTGCATCCATTTCACTTTGAGCTTTTGGCCGACGTTCGTCAGCGGCGGTGGAAGTCTTCCTTCGTCACCGAGATCCACGTTCGCGTATGTCTCAAAGTAGGCTTTGCGAAAGCGTCCGACGCCGCCCAGTTGGTTTCGTTCGTGACACGCCAGACAATTCAGGCTCAACGTCGTCAGCTGCACGGATGCCGGCGACGTCGGCCCGACCTGTCTGGCACCGGCATGCTCGACCGCAGCTTGAATCGCTATTCGCTGCTGGCGATCGAGCGGGAAGTCGGGAAGATTTGCACTCTTCGAATCCAGACAAGTGTGTTCGCTTGTCAGGTCGAGATGTTTAAACGGCTTGGCAGGTCGTGACGACTTGATTCCAGCTGCGTTGTGACAGTTGGCACAGCCCAGTTCCGTAAACAGTTCTCGCCCGCGGCCCACGAGGGAGAGATCGTCAACATCGGGATTTACGGACGGCGCCACGTCCTCCCCTTGTTCCCGCAACAACCACGCTGCGACGTCAGCTGCTTCCACGACGCCGAGCTGGAAATCAGGCATGCGCCCGCCGGGACGCCGGTGTTGAGGGTTCAGGAGAAAGTGGCTCAGTGACTGACGAGTGTACTTCACCACGAGATTGCCCAGCGGGACGGAATCAACACGGCGAGCGGCCGACAGCAGCCCCGCTTCCTCAAGGTCCTGCGGATCCAGCTGAGTCAACAGGTCATCGAGTGGTGTGGGTTTGGTCGCAACTGTTTCGTAGGTAGGGTCCGGAGCATGGCAGGCCACACATCCGACGCGGTGATAGAGGTGTTGCCCCTGCTGGACATCGCCACTGTTCCAGAATTCATGGGGGACCGGTCGTGCTCCCGTGCCTTTGAATTCGGGAAACGGCTCCTTCAGCGACCCGAGGAACGCGACCAACGATCGAATGGCCTGAGGTTTTTCCGTTGGAGGAATTTCATTCAGCATGGCCGGCATGGTTGTTCCGGGTTTGGCCTGTTGAGGATCGGTGAACAGCTGCCCGATCCAGGCATGCTGCAATCGATTTCCCACACCGTCGAGAAGCGGTCCACCTTTCGGCTGTAACTCATTGTCCTCGGACAGGTGGCACTCGGTGCAGCTCAGTTCAACGATCAACAGGCGTCCGGCGACGACGGGATCGATGTCGCCATGACGTGCAAACCGCTCGAAACCCGCCACAAACGGAGGAGTCTGTGCGGCCGCCATTCCCGCGCACGTGTGTCCCAGGAACGAAAGAAGGACCCACCCGATCACCCGCTGACACTTCGCTTCAACCATCCCGATTTTTCCGTGTTTTCAGTCCGGGAGCTGTTGAATACGTACCGAAGCGGCCGCAGCCCACCCGAGCGCCACCGGGATCATAAGGAGCAGTGAACGATTTCTCACGCGACTGCTGACGCTCCCTGAGGGTTTAAGCCGTCCTCCCCGCTGAGACTCTGCGGGTTAGGCAAGTCAGGTGAAGTTAAACTGGACGGTGCTGATCGGTTGCAGCCTGTGTCCTGCCTGGGTCGTTTCGAGAACGCCGCGAAGTGCCGGATACGTTCACATTTTCAGGGGCGTTGATTCGATGGAAAATAGGCCAGCGAGGGTCTGCTGCTGACCGGTATGTGGCGATGGCAATTGACGAATCCGTTCTGGCGTGCCATCCTATGGGTGACTGTCCCAATGAGGTTAACTGGGCATTGAGGGCAATGTGATGGGCGAATCATTTTCAACGGTCAACTCGGCATCAGTGGAGCCAAAATGTTTCACCGGAGCGCTCTCGTCACGCGAACTGCGACGAAGGGTGTGGCATATGAGTCCAGGCTTCCTGCCGCTGATCTTGCAGGCGGTGCCTCACGCGGATCCTGTATCGCCCACACTGCACTGGATTTTTCTTGCCGTTGCCACAGGACTGGGTTTGAGAATCCTGTGGGGATTTCGACAGATTCAACGGAGCAATGAGTCCGGCGGAATGGCGGCCGTGACCGGATATGCCCTGTCGGTGATCATGATGCTGCTGCTGTTTCCACAGCATCTGGAGCTGTCGTTTGCACTCCTCGCAATTCTCGCCTTCGGAGATGGATCGGCGACTCTGTTCGGTTTGCTGGTTCAGGGACCGAAGCTGCCGTGGAATCGGGCAAAAACCTGGAGTGGTCTCCTGGCGTTTATCAGTGTTGGCTGTTTGACGGCCGCATGGATTTACTGGGGCGAATCGTGGAACCTCGAACGGGTTGATACTCCGGTGTCGTTCACCACGGCGTTAATGCTGGTGGCACCGGCGGTGGTGGTGGCCGGTTTCTGTGAGTCCATTGAGAGCCGCATCAACGACAATATACGAGTCGGCATCGTTGGTGGTGTGATGTTGATGATCACGCACCTGTACCGGCCCATGTAAGTCAAAGAATTTGCGAGCGGTTGTTGCCGAATCTGGTCAGGAAGACCCCACAGCCTCATGGCTTCACTCCTTGCAGTCACAGACCTTCGGCACAACTTTGGGTCAATTGTCGCTGTCGATGGTGTCTCATTCGAAGTACAGGCCGGCGAAGCGTTCGGTTTGCTGGGTCCAAACGGCGCCGGCAAATCCACCACAATGATGATGTTGTGTGGACTTCTGCCGATCACATCCGGAAGCGTGATACTGGATGGACACAGCGTGGCCGATGAATCGCGCGAGGTACGTCGGATGCTGGGAGTCGTGCCGCAGGATCTGGCCATCTATCCCGACCTGACCGCTGAAGAGAACCTGCAGTTTTTTGGATCCCTGTATGATGTTTCCGGCGACCTGCTCAGGCAACGCGTTGACGAAGCGTTGGATCAGGTCGGTCTGTCGACGCGCCGAAATGATGCCGCCGGCCGCTTTTCAGGAGGGATGAAGCGTCGACTCAACTTCGCCGCGGCAATCCTGCACCGACCGCGACTGTTGATTCTGGACGAACCAACCGTCGGTGTTGACCCGCAAAGTCGCACTCACCTGCTGGAATGTATCCGCAGCCTGCAACAACTCGGCACGGCGATTATTTATGCGAGCCACTACATGGAAGAAGTCGAAGCGATTTGCTCGCGCGTGGCGGTGATGGATCACGGAAAAATCCTTGTCAGTGACACGCTTTCAGATCTGTTGGCTCAGGTCCCGCGCGTGATCGAACTTGTTCTCCCGCCTGACGCAGCCGAAGCACGGCTTGATATTCCGCAGCAGGCGACGAAATCTGTCACTGATTCGGGACTGTCCATTCGACTGACAGCGAGTGAGTCCTCCGAGCATTCAGTGAATCAACAGCTGGCTCGACTGATGACGCAGCTGTCCGACCTGCAGATTCCTTTACTTCACATCCGCACACACGAATCAAGTTTGGAACGGTTGTTTCTTGAACTGACAGGCACGGGACTTCGCGACTGAATTCTGTGCGGTGCCGTCCACCGGTCTCTCAGTCCCTTGATACGATTTCATGCATATCATCAGAATCACGTTGAAAGATCTGCGATTGCTGACGCGAGACCGGCGCGCATTCATTGTGCTGCTGGCTCTGCCGCTCGTGCTGATCTCTGTGATTGGTGTCTCCGCAGGGAATCGGATCACTCTGAACGTGATGACAGCGACGGAGTCAATCGCAGCTGACGCGGAACGGCCTGAATTCGAGGCCAGCGGGACCAGCCGTGTGTACCGGTCGATTGTGCCCGGCTACATCGTACTCTTCGTGTTTTTCCTGG
>JBDOMX010000356.1:0-459 GCA_039831615.1 Planctomycetaceae bacterium | reverse complement strand
ACTGCCCTTTCTGCTCGTATCAATCGTCCAAAGTGTTTTGCTACTGGCTGCCGGAGTCTTCGTATTCGGCATGGATCCTGGCAATCGTCCGTGGCTGATTGTGCCGCTGGTCGTTTGCACTTCGCTGGCGGCAACGACCCTGGGACTGGCATTCGCGGCGATCGCCAGAACGGATGCTCAGGTTTCCGCATGGGGAAACCTCATTGTCCTGTCAACGGCCGGCATCAGCGGCTGTCTAATCCCGCGACATCTGACACCCGAATTCCTGCAACAAATCAGCCTGGTCACTCCCCATGCGTGGGCGCTGATTGCCTACCGCGAAATTCTGGTTGCTGAGCTTCCGAGTCTGCTGACCGTGATGTCTGCGTGCGGCGTGCTGCTGGGCTTCTCAACAGCATTCAGTATCGCAGGCGTGATCGGATTTCGACGTTACAGCGTATTACGCTGATTCGTGGCCGC
>JBDOMX010000795.1:0-2786 GCA_039831615.1 Planctomycetaceae bacterium | reverse complement strand
CATTCCGCCGACAATAATCCCACAATCAGGTACAAGACCCAGTTGCGATCCCACAAAATCTCGGGCCATTCATTGATCACGAATTCTTCACCCTTATTGGTCAGCAACCCGGGCAGTTCCTCTTCGACCTGATCGAGCGTTAGATAGCGTCCACCGGTATCGCGGACAAGATTCGTCAAGAGCTTCGCGTTTTGCTCCGGATGATCGGCTTCCAGATTCGGAAGCAGCACATCGATTTTCTCCGTCAACGTCGTTGCCGGATTTTCGGGATTCACATCACCGGAATCGTCCGGGATGGCGATCTCGATACGATATGTCCCCAGTTCACTGGCCCGAAAGTCACCGACATACTGTCCCGGTCGATTGGCGTCCTTGGTCATGATCCGTGCTGGCACCAGTTCTCGACCGTTGGGGGCCACGATGCGGACAGCAACGGAATCGAGTTGCAGCTCCTTCAATTGCTGATCGAACAAACGTGCTCGAATCCGAATGGTTTGCCCCAACACGAATTCCTTGCGTTCGAGCATCATCAAACCGCGGTCTGTTCCGCGTTGCCTCCGCCCCTGTCCGACTTCGCGAATCGCCTTGGTCCAAAATCGATCGTAGTATTCCTCGGCAGAGGCTCTGAGTCGCCAGAACTCAGCGCTCCCGAGAAACAGCGCGCGTCCGGAGCCAAAAAAGTGCGATGCGATCAGAATCGGCTGCCCGTTTTCAGTCTGTGCCTGAGGATCGGCAAATTCCGCGAACACGGTCGCTCCCGCCTTGGCTCCAGCCGTGGGATAGGCCCGGTAAAAGCCTTCGAATTCGCTCCAGACAGTACCGGAGGCCTCCGGGTCGTCAATCAGTTGCAGGAAGCCGGCATCTAATCCTTCCCGTGAAAACTGGATGGGCCACGGTTGTCGAGATTCACTCTCCAGATCCAGGCTTGTTAACAAGAACTCGTTCAAGAACACTGGAAACAGTTCTTGAATCACCTTCAAGTCGCCGGAATCCGATGCCAGCGCCGGAGTGTGCACGTCGCCGGCCACGAGAATGATGCCTCCGGCATGTTTTTCCACCCAGTCAATCAGAATCGGAAGCCGCTCAGCGGGAATTGCAGACCAGTCGGGATCGAAAGCGACCACTACGTCGTAACGGCTCATGTCCGCCGGTGTGGGAGGAAACTCAACCAGCAACTGGTCCGATTCCTGACTGACACTCAGCTGGCTTCCGGCATCGACGGTCTGTAACCAGACATCGACGTTGATCCCGGGATGCCGATACAACATGTTTCTGAGAAACCGATAATCTCTCATGGGACCACCGGCCATCAGCAGGACACGCGTTTTCTTGTCACTCAAGTTGATCGCTTTACGACGCTCGTTGTCCGCTGCGCTCCACTCCTTGACTTTGACAACCGGCCGCGTGCGTACAAAGAACTCCATTGACCCAGCAACCGTGGGCATCTGACGAAACACGACTTCCACAGGAACACCGTCCTCGAGAAGTGTCGCTTCTTTCGTCTCCAACAAGGTTGGCTCGGCATCAGCCTCAACTTCATCTCGACTCAATAATTCCACCACGGCTCGGCGTCCGGCGAATCCCTGCCCTTGAACGAGCACCTTGATGTCGTATGCATCCCCCACATGAACGTCGGTCGGCGCCTGCAGATTGACCAGTTGCAGATTGACTTGTTTCTCGGTGCTGCCAATGCCCACGGTGATCAGGCGCAATCCGGCGGACTGCGCGACGTCATGCGCGGAATCCGGACTGAATCCCGCGTTGGACGCACCGTCGGAGACGACAACGATCCCCGACAACGACCGACTGCGGACCTTTCCAATCAGCGCTCGAAGTGAGTCTCCGAGACGCGTTTCAACACCTCGCGGTCTCAGAATCTCACTCCAATCCACGTTTTGCACATCGCTGGTGGGCGGGTCCGCCGCCTTCTGGTCCGCGACTTGAGCACCTTGGCCGTAGGGGTACACAACGACAGGACCTTCAAACCGCGAGTCGAAAGTGAACACGCTGACCTGGTGCTGCCGATTGAGCTGTTCAATCAACGTGGAACTCTGCAGGAGCTGTTCGACAGCATCCGAGCGCGAGCGTAGGACTTCTCCAGTCGTCTCGCTCGACTGATTCAACTCGGGGTAGTTCATCGACAGCGACGTATCCACGAGAATCGCGACCTGTGACGGCCGGTACATCATTTCCGGCGTGCGGCGGGACGGGTTTAAGGCGATGGCAGCCAAGGCCAGAATCACAGCGACCCGCAGGCTGGCCAGCCAAATCCGCCAGCCCAGAGCCATGTTGACGGTATCACGGACGTACATGTAGATCACAAAAGCGATCATCAGTGCGAATCCACCGAACATCGCCAAGCGTCCCACCAGACTGGACGGCACATCCAGTTCCAGAACGGAATAGCCGCGTGACTGCTCAACAGCCGCGAACAGGACATTGACAAAATTCACGCTCATGCCGTCGCACCAACCGTCTTGGGATGAAAACTCAATCGATAGGCCAGGAGTTGCTCGATGATGAAGAACCCGATCAACAGGTAGATCAGAAACTGTCTGACCTCCTGACCGGCGTCCTTGCCTTCGATCCAGTCCACGGCTCCGGATTCCTGAATCTGCAGCTCGACATCTTCGCCAACCAGCTTGCGGATTTGTGAAGAAGCAATCAGACCGAGATCACTTTCCTCCGCAGGAGCATTGTAGGCAATCGAAGATTCCACGGGTTGCTGATCCTGATCAAATAACTTGACGCGATAGACTCCGGGCCGATCTGTTTCTCGATAATTC
>JBDOMX010000808.1:0-12381 GCA_039831615.1 Planctomycetaceae bacterium | reverse complement strand
GGTCTGAAATGATCGCGTTACTGACCGGAGCCGGTGCCATTCTCATAACCATGAACACGGCATAGCCAACGTACATTGACAGCACCACCATCGCCTGATGCCGGCGTGTCTCCGATGACGTCGCTGGCATGCCGACGACGGGAGACTGAAACGGGTCCACGTTTGAGTTGGTCATTTGCCGCCGATCTCCTGGTTTGAATCATACCGTACGCATTCGATACACGGCGACGCAGCCAGGACAGTGAAACCGCTTTGGGCAGTCCGCAACGCACGCCGGTTTTTGAGTAGACAACATTAGAGCAGTTTTCGAATTATCGTGGCGGGTGCTGGCTCGCGGGGCCAATGGATGATGGGCTGTGGCACTCTCGCCGCGGCCACGAATCAGCGTCATACGCTGCAGCTTCCACTGTCTTCCGGCTGAGGATGCGGTGGCCACGCTGTTGGATCGCATCGAGAACACGTATAACCTGTGCCAATCTCATCAGAATTGTGTTGCTCGCTGACCCCCACTTCACTCCAGTTTTGCGAATGAACGCCCGTCACCCATCCAGTCATCTTTTGTCGGCTTCAATGGCACTGGCAGTTCGCGAGCTGCGTCGATTCTTCCGTCAGCGGTCGCGCATTGTCGGTGCGATCGGCCAGCCCATTGTGTTCTGGATTGTTTTTGGAGCTGGCCTGGAAGGTTCCTTTCAGGCGCCTCAGTGGGCGGATGTTCTTGAACGGCCGCTAAGTTATCAGGAGTATTTTCTGCCTGGCATCGCGGTGCTCATCGTATTGTTCACGGCGATCTTCGCCACCATCTCCATCATTGAAGACAGACGTGAAGGTTTTTTGCAGGGAGTCCTGGTGGCACCTGCATCGCGAGCTGCGATTGTGATGGGAAAAGTCCTGGGAGGTTCACTGCTGGCCATGATTCAGGCGGGGCTGTTCCTGTGCCTCGGACCAATGCTGTTCTTCGTGGGGCTGGCTCCGGAGATTCCAGTCTCGATCACTCCTGTGCAGGGACTTGTTGCTGGATTGTTCCTCACGATTGTCGCCGTGGAGCTGACATCGATTGGATTCTTAATTGCCTGGCCGATGAATTCCACTCAGGGGTATCATGCCGTCATGAGTGTCTTTCTGTTGCCGATGTGGTTGTTGTCGGGTTCGTTTTTTCCAGGGAGCGAATCGGTCTGGCTGACAGTCGTCATTCGACTGAATCCGCTGACGTACGGAGTCGCCGGGCTGCGGCGACTCCTGTATTCGCAGTCATTGCCCGTCGGCGACACATTGCCTTCGATGTTGATGTGCTGCTTCGTGACGGTGTTGACCACAGCGGTGGTGTTCATTTTGTGCGTGCAGCTGGTCCAGCGCCCATCCGTGCAGAATACAGTGTGACACCGCAACGCCGATCCATTGTCGACGACACGCGCGAGTGTGAAGGTTTTTGGTGTCACTCGAACTGCCCAACAGCTTCAAAGACAGACGCGTCACCATCATGGGATTGGGACGGTTTGGGGGCGGAGTTGCCGCCGCTCGGTACCTCGCCAGTCAAGGCGCGCAACTGAACATCACTGACCTTCGTTCGTCGAATGAACTGGCGGAGTCTGTTCAGTGCCTGAAAGATGAAGGCATCGACGCGACCTGGTATCTTGGCGGTCATCCGGAAAACGCGTTTAAGGAGTGTGAGTTTCTGGTGGTGAATCCCGCAGTGCGACCAGGCAATAACGTCGTGGCACAGTGCCTGCGGCGTGGAGTTGTGATCACCAGCGAGATCCAGCTGTTTGTTGATCACAATTCGGCATTCACCATTGCGGTCACAGGCAGCAACGGAAAATCGACAACCTGCCAGTTGATTCACGACCTGCTGCGCTCCCATGTCAGCTCAGATCGCACCATTTGGGTTGGAGGAAACATCGGTCGCAGTTTGCTGCCGGATCTGGATGCCATTTGCTCGCGTGACATTGTGGTGCTGGAACTCAGCAGCTTTCAGCTGCATCAGCTGCGAGACAGGCGATTTCGAGCTGAAGTGGCGGTCGTTACGAATTTGAGTCCCAACCATCTGGACTGGCACCCGAGTCTCGAACATTACACATCCTCAAAGCAGGTAATCTCCGGGTCACAAAGATCGACTGATGGTATCGTGATTCCGACGGGACTGGATGAATGGCCGATCCACGGACGATGTCTGCGTTTCGGATTATCAGACTCTGGTGAGGACGGAGTCTTCATTGAAAATGGCGCGCTGATCGTGCGGACTGGCTCGCATGAATCAGCTGAACGAATTTCTGAGAAGTCGACTCTGCGTGGAGATCACAATCGCAGGAATCTCGCTGCAGCCGTGGCTGCCGTGCGGATGACTTTGGATGGAGAGCTGGACTTACAGCCCACCATTCAGCAATTTGGCGGGTTGCCTCACCGGTTCAGGCTGGTTGCACAGGCAGGCAATCGCTGTTTCGTTGATGATTCCAGTTCCACGACGCCGGAGAGCACGATCGCGGCATTGAAGTCCCTGACTTCCGGATGTGTGTTAATTGCGGGCGGTGGCGACAAAGGTGTTGATCTGGTTCCGCTGGGAAAGCAAATCTCCCGATATACGGACCGTCTGGTGACCATTGGAGCGACGGCCCATGAACTGGCTGAGGCCTTTTTGTCCGAACCGGTCGACGGGCCGCTGCCGGTTGTGATTGAGGCAGCTGACTTTGTCAGTGCATTTGAGGAAGCGGTTGCACTCACACGGCCAGGCGATATTGTGCTGTTGTCTCCTGGGTGTTCCAGCCACGATTGGTTCGCTGATTTTCGTGAACGGGGACAGACCTTTGCACGGCTCGCCCATGAATGGTGTCAGGCCCAGGAGAAGAAGACATGAACGGAGAGCGACTTGGATTGATGGGGTGCAGGTTCGTGACGATTGCGACCTGTCTGACATTTTTCGGCGGATGTGACGAATCAGAACCTGTGGAAGTTCCTGTCGCCAGAGCGTCCCCGGTTGCCACGGCCGTCGACGAGCCTCCTGTGCTTACTGCGGACGAACTGCGACGACGACTGGGCACTGATGAGAGAGCGAGGTTTCGGCGAGTGGGCACCGAGATCGTCGAGGCTCATTTGGCCGGTGCCGGGGTGCAGTCCATCGAAGCATTGCAGGGGCTGCCTCTCCGAGTTCTGGATCTAGGATTCTGTCACAACATTCAGGACATCTCCGTGCTCGCGGGAATGCCGCTGACGACTTTAATCCTGGAAGGGACATCCGTCGCCGATTTAACACCACTCAAGGGAATGTCGCTGGAGGTCCTGCATCTGCAGGACACACCCGTGACTGATCTGTCGGTGATTCACGGAATGCCCCTGAGACAACTCAATCTAAAAGGGGTATCGATCAGTGATATCACGCCCTTTGCTCAAATGCCGCTTTCAACACTCTGGTTACTGGAAACAGACGTCACGGACATCAGCCCTTTGACCGGCATGTCGCTGGAAAGTCTGGACGTACAGGACACCCGGGTTTCCGACCTGAGCGCACTTGCTCATATGACAACGTTGCGCCGGCTGAACATTGCCGGGACCAGGGTAACGGATCTACGTCCCGTGACTGGCCTGAAACTGGAACGAATCTTTCTACCGCCCAAACAGATTACACACGGTCTGGACGAACTGCGGGAGATTCCGTCGCTTGGAAAAATTGGAACATCCCACGAACACCAGTTCACTGCTGCTGATTTTTGGGAACGATACGACAGTGGAGCCTGGCGTCCCGACGACGAGCAGCCGGATGAGTTGTCGACACAGGAACCGTCCGACGAATCGGCAGCCGCTTCGCCTGATGAGGGGACTGCTGCAAAAGACGACAAACCGGATTCTGTGGAGATTCCCGAACCGACAGACTCGGAAAGGCCTGACGTCACTCCATGAATGGACGCGACCGCGGGACAGAACTTGTTGTCGATCTCACAAACGGTGTCCACCGATATCACGAGGACGAATCTGATCATGTGCAGAAGGAAAATGACTCGGCGGACGTCAACTTGTCCGAACCAGTTCGCTCACGGAACCCCGAAATGCGACTCCCGCTGCAAAAGTTGCCCGGCGATGGTGCCTCAGGCATAAAAACTGCGTTCAGAACGTGACAAACTTCACAGGAATCCCGGACTGTTCTCCGTCCATTTTGCAACGCCTGGCGTACGACTCTAGTATATGAACTCTGCAACCCCCTGAGCATGGAGTCAGAGATGAGTCGTGCCCTTTCGTTCGTCGGTCTGCTTTCAGTCCTCGCTGGCTGCGGTATTGTGGTCGCCGATGAAGAAACAACCGGCGTACGGCGCGCCACGGGTGAGGTGGCCATCAAAGTTGCCGACGATTCCTTCGATTTCGTGGCACGGCCGGGCGAGCTGGAAATCTTTCTCGACGGAAAGTCGTTCGCCACTTACGTCTGGAGCGATCCGCACACCACTCGTCCGTATTTCAAGCAGATTAAGGCGCATGGTGGAGACGTGCAGGTCACACGCAATCATCCGCCACAGGACGGTGACTTTGATGATCACGAGACCTACCATCCTGGCATCTGGTGGGGATTCGGCGACGTCGGCGGAAATGACTATTGGCGGATGAAGGCAAAGATCATCGGTGGGCAGTTTGTGGAAGAACCGACCGCAGCGAAAGACTCCGCGAGCTTCGCAGTGCGGAACAGGCTGCTGACGAACGCAGGGGACGAAACATTCTGCGAACAGATCTGCCGTTACGAAATCGTACGACGGCCGAACGGCATCCTGATGATTTGCGAGAGTACCTTCCTCCGCAAACAGAGTGATTTTTGGCTCGGCGATCAGGAGGAGATGGGACTGGCATTTCGCGTTGCCACGCCATTGACGACTGAGAAAGACGGGCAAATTCGCGACAGCGACGACCGCACCGATCTCAGGCAGATTCGTACTCATCAATCTGACTGGTGCGACTACTGCGGGCCCATTGCAGGCCGGCATGGCGGACTGATGTTGATGAACGACCCCGGCAACTTTCGCAGGCCGTGGTGGCATGCAGTCAGCACCGGCCTGCTGATTGCGAATCCGCTCGGGGAAAGTGAGCTCAATGGAAACGGCAAGAAAAAGCACAATGTGCTGGTGAAGAAGGGCGAGCCGTTTCGGCTGCGGTATGGTTGCCTGATCCATCTGCACGAAGAAGCGGTGCAATTTGACGCGGCGATGGCCTATGAAGATTTTCTCCGGGAGCTGGCTGAGTCTGCCAAACGCAAAACGGCTGCAACGCTACAACCACCGACGTTGCAGAAGGACAGCCTGCCGAAAGTCCCTGAGGGATTCCGCGTTTCCGTGTTTGCCAGCGAGCCCCGCGTCTACAAACCCACGACAATTTGTTTCGATGCGCAGGGACGACTGATGGTTGGTCAGGGCCCGCAGTATCCCAGGAACTTCGAAGATACCACGCGGGACAGCGTTGTCATCCTGATCGATTCAGATGCTGATGGACACGCCGATACCACAAAGACGTTTGCCACCGGTTTCAACAGTGTGCAGGGACTCGCATGGAAGGGCAAAGATTTGTACGTCGCCAATGCGCCGGAGCTGACCATCGTTCGTGATCTGGATGGAGACGACGAGGCGGACGAGTACGTTGTTGTCTACACGGACCTTGGTAATCGGGAACATGCCCTGCACGGATTGAACTTCGGTCCCGATGGCCGGCTTTACATGTCGAAAGGAAACTCCAAAGGCCACAATCAACCTCAGAAATACGGTTATGTCGCCCCCAAACCATTTCGCGATCTGTGGGATGTCGAGCATCCGAATGGTGCTCCCGATGCCTATCCAGCCAGGACGTTCACCAAACACAGCTACAGGAAGACGTATCATCACTGGGACGATGACTGGGGACGTGAAGGCGGAGTGCTTCGCTGCGATCCGCTGGGAGAGAACCTCGAAATCGTCTCACGCGGACTGCGAAATCCATGGGACATGACGATGGATGACGGTTTCAACTTTCTGGGGACCGACAACGACCAGGACCAGGGAGACCGCATCGTCATGCCTTTCTTTGGAGCTCACTTTGGCTGGGGGCACAACTACAGCAGCCACTGGACGGGCGAGAACCATTTGCCGACGGCACCGATCAGCGGCCCCGTTTTTCCCGGTTCCGGCACCGGCATCATTTACTACACACACGAGCATTTTCCAGCCGAATACCGAGACGTTTTCTTCATCAACGACTGGCTGCACGGCACCTTTGTTTACCGACCCGAGTGGGACGGCGCGTTGATGCAGCCGCAAGGCGGACGCTGGGAACAGTTTGCGGTGCGCGGTGAAGGCAAACTGCTCTATCGTCCCACCGATATGGAATTCGGGCCGGACGGCTCCATCTATGTATGCGGTTGGGGAGGTGGATATCACTACGACCGCGAAAACGAAGGAAGCTGGATGTTTCGCATCACGAACTCGAAGCAGTTGCCTCCGGAGAAAAGCAAATGGTGGCCGAATAAGCGGGACCGGCCCATGGCCGAATGGACGGTCGACGAATTAGTGGACGACCTCCGCTCTGCCACGTTGCCGGTGTGGCGCGTGAACGCTCAGGATGAACTCGTGCGTCGTGGGTCAGACGACCCAACCATCATCGAAACGGTGCTGAGGTCCAATACGCTCGACCGTGGCCAGCAGACCTGGATCATCTGGGCCCTCGCCCGAGTCATGCCGTTGGGCGCGGATCCTGATCTTCTTTTTGAACGACTGTCCGACACAGGAACGCGGAAGGATCTTGACGCAATGTTGAACTGGAGAATCCAGGCGTTGCGAGTTGTCGGCAACCGTCCTCGCTCCGATCGCATGGTTTCAATCCTCGAATCGGCTTTGCACGATCCGGAGCCTCGCATTCGCTTTGAAGCCATTCAGGCCATCTGGCAGTCGGATCAAACCAGGCTCATCTCAAACCTCATCGATCATCTCGCTGACGAAACCGATCGCCTCGTCTTCTACGCCGGGTGGCAGGCGATGCGTGGCATGGTGCCGACCGACGATCGCAAACGACTGCTGAAAGACGACCGGCCACAAGTCCGACTCGCGGCGCTGCTGAGTTTGCAGGAGGAGCATGAAATCTCGCTGGACGAAGTTCTGGCGATTGCGGAAGACGATTCCGACGACCGCGTTCAACATTGGGCGATGACGTGGGCCATCAACCCGCAGCCTCCAGCGAAAATGCCAAATTCGCAATCCCGCATCGAACAGGAAGAATCAGTTTCCATGCAGGAACTGATCAAACGGGCCAAAGCAGCGGACAATGCCAAATTGCGTCACCTCTACCTGACGATGATCTCGCGGGCCACTTACGGCGATGACAGGGATGACTGGGAAGAGGTGCGCGACTTTTACCAGACACTCCTCAGCGACGATGAACGTGCACTCGTCCTCAGACCCCTTGCCCGTGACAACGACGCGCGACCGATTCTGTGGTCGGCTCTTGAGGGCGGAGAGTCCCTGCGGCTGGCCGCCATTCGCGGGCTGTCCCGACTTTCCCGGAGATTCGGAAACTCTCCCTCAGAGCTGGCGCAGTTCCTGTTGGTTCAAATGGAAACCGATCAGCATGATTCCCGACATGCCAGAACGCACAACGCATCGCAACGTCTCACGCAGGCAGAAGAAGTCGCAACGCTTAAAAAGCTCGAGCGGTCTCTGTCGGAAGTGGAGGAATCGCGAACATCCGGTGTGATCGAGGTGCTGTCACAGCTGGAGTTGCCAGAATCATGGCGACCGCCGGACAACTGGGACACTGCATTGATTTCGGCGTTCGCGGCAATCGAGGACGTGACATTGCAAGGCAGAATCCTGCGTTTGCTGCTTCGCATCGAACCGGAGGTTTTGGCTGACAGCACCATGACACGGGCTTTATCGACGAAGCTGTCACGTTCTCCCCATCCACGACTCTACGCTGACCTGGTCAGTTTGAATCAACGGCTCGGTATCGACATCGCAATGGAACCTCCCGACCAGGCGAAACTGGCGGGTGTTCTGGAGCAACTCCCACACGCCGATGCCTCTCGAGGTGCTGACTTATTCTTCAGCAGGACCGGCACCACGAATTGTGCGGGCTGTCACCGAGTGGCTGGTCGGGGCAACTCTTTGGCACCCGATCTTTCGGGCATTGCCATTCGTTCGAAGCCCGAGGTGATTGTTCAGTCGATTCTTGAACCCAGCGCGACCATTACTGAGGGCTACCAGCTGCAGACGTTCGTGATGGATGACGGGTTGACAGTTTCCGGTGCCGTATTAGAGGAGTCAGCCGGACAAATACGTATTGTCAGGACGGATGGCGTAGTCGAAATACTTAACAGCAAGTCAGTTGAAGAACGCTCAAGGAAGAACATCTCGGCCATGCCCACAGGATTTGCATTACTGGGGACTGAACAGGTCGCCGACGTCTTGGCTTATCTGCTGACATGCCGGCATGGACCAAAGTAGTCACACCACCAGACAATCGAATAACGGACGACCACTTTCATCATGTTAGGGATCTAATGCAACTTGAAGAAACAACGGTGACGACTGAGTCGATCTTCGATCTGATCAGGAATATTGAATCTGCGCTGCTGGGTAAAGAACGGGCGATTCGCCTGTCGGTTGTCGCCATGTTGGCAGGAGGCCATGTTCTCCTCGAAGACGCGCCGGGACTGGGTAAAACCTCGCTGGCCAGAGCACTCGCCAGGTCAATGGGCTGCGAGTTTACGCGCCTGCAGTGCACGCCCGATCTGCTTCCCAGTGATATTATTGGTTCCAACGTCTACCTCCCCAACAGCGGTGAGTTCGAATTCCGCCCCGGCCCGGTGTTCACCAATGTGTTACTTGCCGATGAAATCAATCGAACGACACCGCGAACCCAGAGCGCGTTGCTGGAAGCGATGAGTGAACATCAGGTTTCGGTAGAAGGCGAGACGCGCCCGCTGCCGAAACCGTTCTTTGTGATCGCGACTCAGAATCCGTTTGAATTCGAAGGCACATACGCTCTGCCGGAGAACCAGCTCGACCGTTTTACTGTCTGTCTTGAGGTTGGATATCCTGATCGAAGCACAGAACGGGACGTCCTGACTCGCCATCGGACAGGCGAACCGGTCGATCGCCTTGAGGCGGTGACCGATGGCCGGACGATTCTGAAGCTTCAGGAACAGGTCGCAGCCGTTCGAGTCGATGATTCGATTTCGGACTATCTGCTGGCGATCGTGCACACATCGCGCGACCACCGCGAGCTTTCACTGGGGGTGAGTACCCGTGGTGCGCTCACGATGTATCGCGCCGCTCAGTCTCTGGCTCTGGTGAGCGGACGCGACTACGTCATTCCCGACGACATCAAGGAGCTGGCAATTCCGACATGGGGCCATCGCATCGTATGCCGCGGGTCATTCAGTGACGGGCAGCGCAGCAAGGCTGCCCAGATCCTGGACGGTATTCTTGAAACAACGGCCGTCCCCGTCTAAGAATGTCGAAACGTGGAAACGCTTAAGACAGTGGAACGTGATCGATGACCTCGGACGCAGCAAATCAGGAACAGCTTCGAAAATGGGATAACCGCCACGTCTGGCACCCATTCACTCCGATGTCTGCTCACCGGAACGAAGACACACCCATCATCGTGGAAGCCGATGGCTTTGAGTTGATCGATGTCAACGGCCGACGGTATCTGGATGGGATCTCGTCCCTGTGGTGCAACATCCATGGGCATCGCGTTCCGGCCATTGACGACGCGATTCGACGGCAGCTGGACAAAGTCGCCCACACGACCCTGCTTGGTCTGGCCTCCGGTCCCTCCATCGAGCTGGCGGAACGTCTTGTGCAGATCACGCCGGCCGGTCTGAATCAGGTCTTCTATTCGGACAGCGGAGCAACGGCCGTCGAAGTGGCCCTCAAGCTTGCCTATCAATACCAACAGCAGAAGACGCCAGAACCGGAACCACGCGACCAGTTTATCTGCGTTGGGCAGGCATACCACGGCGACACGATTGGCAGTGTGAGCGTTGGCGGCATCGATCTGT
The DNA here is from genome assembly GCA_039831615.1 of Planctomycetaceae bacterium. GTDB lineage: Bacteria > Planctomycetota > Planctomycetia > Planctomycetales > Planctomycetaceae > S139-18. The sequence goes on along the minus strand of JBDOMX010000808.1, from coordinate 2,384 downwards.
TTCACCGGACGTACCGTCACATGCTGTTTCCGACAGTGACAGTCCCCTCGCCGGTGGCGTTGCGAATTCCCGCAGGGCACGATCAGGCGTCGTGGTTGCAGCAGTGCCACGATGAAGTCGAGCGCGTGATGCGTGAGCACTCACATCGGGCAGTTGCGTTCGTGATTGAGCCCCTCGTGCAGGGAGCGGCGGGCATCCTCGTGCATCCGCCGGGATACCTGGCTCACGTTCAAAGACTGTGCCGGAAGTACAGCGTCCCGCTGATTGCCGATGAGGTGGCCGTTGGCTTTGGCCGAACGGGAAGGATGTTCGCCTGTGAACACGAAGAGGTACGGCCGGACATCATGTGTCTGGCCAAAGGAATCACGGGGGGCTACCTGCCGCTGGCGGCGACCATGGCAACAGACGAAATCTACGGAGCATTTCTCGGCGCTCCGCACGAAGGACGGACATTCTTTCACGGGCACACGTACACGGGAAACCCATTGGGCTGCGCTGCGGCAATGGCCTCGCTGCAATTGTTCGAACAGAACGACGTGATGGGCAACGTCCGGCAGCTGGAGGACCTGCTGGCGGAGAAACTGCAGCCTCTGACCGATCATCCGCACATCGCAGAAGTCCGGCAACGCGGGATTATGGTGGGAATTGAGCTGGTTGCCGATCGGGAGACGCTGTTGCCGTTTGACGCGGAACACCGACTGGGGCATCAGGTGACGCTTGCGGCGCGCGAACGAGGCGTCATCCTGCGGCCGCTGGGCGACGTGATCGCCCTCATGCCGGCCCCCGCGATGCCGCTCAAGTCAGTTGAGCGTCTCTGCGACGTGGCCCTGGAATCGATCGAGGCGGCGCTGGACAGCGTCCGCCGAAACAGCGACAGCCCAAGGTGAATCCATCGAATCATCGGTGTTGTGCGATATGCCGCCTTATTCCTTCTCCCCGGGCGGGGAGAAGGTGGCCGCAGGCCGGATGAGGGGCGCCTGTAGCAACCGACATCGAGTCGGCAGGTCCGGCGGTGCCGGACATTATTCCGGGGCGTCATCACTTGCTTTTCTTGCCGGCACAGCCGGCCCCGCGGTCCCTGTGCCAGACGGCATGATGTCGCGGTTCAGGCGGCGCTGCGTTGTGGGTCTTCTTCGGATTCTTCAGGCGGTGCCTCGAAGAATTTGGATCGCTGGAGTGTTTCCAATTCGTCGAGCGCAGCGCGAAGCTTCGCTTCGGTCAGACTCAGGTCGGCATCCCACTCAATGCGCAAGCGATCCAGTTCCTCCGCAGGGACGAGCCGTTCACACGATTGCTCGGACGGTGAATCAACCGGCGTCTGGTTGAGCAGACCCTGATTGTGCTCGAACCACTGTTCCAGCTTCTGTCGATCACGCCGAAACGCAGATCGATTCGCTTCCAGGTCACACACCTGACTTTCCAGTTCCTGACGCTCTTCGCGGATCCGCTGATGCAGCTCATCAAAGAACCCCTCCAGGGATTCACGCGCCTTTTGCTGCCGACTCCCGAGTTCGGCGTCGGAGTATCGTTTCTGCAAATCCCCCTGAACCTCTTCCATGATGATTCGCAGCTCGAGCAAATCGCGCTGCTGGGCATCCAGATCTGATCGCAATCGATTCAATTGCTGCGTTTTTTCTGCCAAACGCTGAGTTGTCTCGGAAATCGATCCTTCCTGAAGACTCACCTGTCGCGTTCGTTCTTCCAGCTCATGATTCACAGCGTCCCGATGCTCCTGCAACTGCTGCTGCTGACGCTGCAGATCCATCTGAATCACGGCGCGATTGCGTTCGACGACTCGCTGCTCGCGTTTGAGTGATGCTTCGCGTTCTTCCAGAAGTTCGCGGATGCGGCTCAGCTTGACGAGCTGCATTCGATGCTGTTCCTGAAATCGATGGCGTTCGGCTCTAAAACTCTGTTGATCCCGACGCAACTGATGAACTTCGTTGTCGAAGTCGTTGCGTGCACGGGCAAGATGTTCGAATTGAAACCGATATCGACGCTGGAGGTTCGTTTGCTCGGTCAGCAGAGCCTGCCGGCGTTTTTCCAGCTCATTGCGCAATCGCGACTGCTCGGCTGAAATCTGTTCGCCCAGCAGTTCCCGTTGTTGCTGCAGATTCTCAGCTTCGTCGCGCAGCTGATCCTGTTCCAGTTGCTGCTGATCATTCCATTCCTGGCGTTCGCGATTCAGCTGACTGAACTCGGAGTTGAATTCTTCGCGGATTTTATCGCGGAGAGTCGCTCGTTCTGTGTCGAGTTGCTCGTCCGCCTGCCGCTGACGTTCCTCAAAGGACGCTTCCAGTTCTGCCTGCTGCCGCGTCATCTGGGCACGTTCGACATTCAGTGCCTCGTGCTCCGCCTGAAGTGCCGCGCGGTCTGCTGCCAGC
>JBDOMX010001164.1:0-2788 GCA_039831615.1 Planctomycetaceae bacterium | reverse complement strand
ACGAACCTCAGCGGTCGACAATACTCGCGTGAGGCCTCTTTCCCTGTGCGCCGTTCGTCTTGGTGCTCTGCATGTCGGCTGATACGAGAATCGCATGACGGAATCGAACGAAATGTCGGTGTCCAGGAACAAGCCCGCTGAGAAACGTCCCAGAAAGTATCGCAGGCTTGTTCGACTCGTTCTGATCGGTTGCCTGCTTGCCAGCGGTGGTTTTTTCTTCAAATACTATTGGCTTGAGCATCCCATTGGAAACGGGCCGGCCGGTCCGATTGTGTCGCAGGATGCGTTCGAGAACAGTTGGACTGATCGTAAGGTGCTCTTGGTGGGTTTGGGCGACAGCATCACGGCGGGAATGGGCGCATCGCCTTCGAGCAAATCGCACTTCAACCGCTTAATCAAGCAGCCAAGCGATGAGTTTTCAAACATGCGGGGCATCTGCTTGTCGAATGTCATTCCGAATCTCACTGCCGAGAACCTGGCCCGTTCGGGAAGCACGTCGATTGAGAACCTGAAGTACGCGATTCCCAAGCTGGAAGTTCATGACGCAGACACCTTCGGAATTATTGTGATGACCACGGGAGGGAGTGACATCATTCACGATTACGGAAACGGTTCGCCGCACGAAGGAGCCATGTACGGTGCCTCACTCCGCCAGGCTCAACCGTGGATCAGGGGTTTTCGTAAGCGATTACGAACCACCTTTGATCGCATCGAAAGCAGTTTTCCCGGAGGCTGCTGTATCTTCATGGGCAACATCTACGACCCGACAGACGGTGTCGGAAACGCAGTGACCGCAGGCTTGCCCAGGTGGCCCGATGCGCTAAACGTCATCCGCGAGTACAACGAGGTCATCGTCGAATGCACGCGTGAAAGGGACCATGTGCATCTGGTGAATATCCACGATGCGTTCCTTGGTCACGGCATCTATTCACGCCAATTCTGGAACGAGCATTATCGCAGTCGCGATCCGCATTATTGGTATTGGGTGAATTTCGAAGATCCGAACAACCGGGGATACGACGCCATTCGTCGCCTGTTCCTGATCGAGATGGCCAGGACGTTGCCGCAGGCATTGAAAGTGGACGCGAAGTGATTGCTGGTTGCCGCGACAGGCCGTTCGCTCGACATACCATGTTCATCAAGCTTGCATCGTGATGACGCGTTCGCGAGCGATTCCCATTTCGCGCAACTGCGACAAACGCTGCTCGACGTTGACGACGGACGTCAACAACACCGTGCCCTGGTAGTCAGCCAATTGGTCTTTCGACCAGACGTCCCGACCATAGCAACTTTCTGCATCGCTCTGCTCGAAGGGACAGATCGATTGCACTTTGACTGGCAGCAGTTCCGAGAGGCCAACGACAATGCGAGCCGTATCACCGTCACCGTACAGCACGATTTCTTCGCAGCCCTGCGCTTCAGCGTGACAGAGATGTCGCCAACACAGTTTCAGCAAAAACGATTCGTACTTGAGCATTCGCTTTGTCATGGCCAAAGAGGTACGAATCTTTCGCGGCAGCACGCAGATGCTCCCCCAAAACCCAGTCCGTCCTTCGGTCGGCTTTGCCTGGGAAACAAGACAATCATTGGAACTGCTGCGAAGACGGATGCTGAGATGCCGCTTCAGCATCCAAGGGAGCATCGCCAACGCACGGATGCGTCCCCAGCGACTCATCAGACGCAGCGAAGTTCGTTGCGGGTCCGGACTGACACTCTCTGATGATGATTCCTCTGCTGACTGAGTGGGCATCCCGTTGGCATCCAATTTCCAACTGTCTGGATCGAGGAGATCACCCATATCGATCGCGCGCGTCAGCAGTTCCTCAATCGCTCCATCATTGTCCGGATCAAGTTCCCCTTCGCGGAGCATACGGATGGCTTCATTTTCCACGAGTGGTTGCGTCCGTTGAGACTGGTTCGCTTCCAAAGCGGTTGTCGACATTTCCAGGCCGTCGTGCGGGCCGCTGTAGTTTCCGACTCCGGCTTCGCCTGGATGCCAGACATGGTAGAGCACTTCATCCTGATGCCAGACTTCCTCACGCCCCAGGTTCTTCAGGCGAAACGTCATGTCGTACGGTCCACAGACATACCCCAGGTAATCGGAGTGCATGTCGGCTCCGCCGATGGCGATCAGATCATCACGGCGAGCCGTCATACTGGCCCCGTAGTTCCGCGCGTGAATGGGGTCTTTCTCGTCCCACAACCCGTTCGTTTTTCCATTGAGCCAGTTTACACAACCCGGCCCAATCACATCACGAAACGTCGGATGCCGGAAGGGATGGAATTCTCGGGAATGGTTACGGACCTGATCATGATGCAACACGATGTCCGTATTTGATTCGAAGGACTTGATGATCGAGTCGACAAATCCCGGCCGGACCATCGCATCGGAATCACAAAAACAGACCGTCTCACCATGCGCCAAGACGATCCCCACGTTATACATGAGGTGCTTGTGATAGTAGACGTCGTCCGGAGTATTCAGGATGGCATATGTGTCGATGGGGCTTGGCTCGCCTCGCTCGCTGCTGGTACGCATGCGTTGCTGCAGTTCGTCGACATGCCGATCGAAGTATTCGATCCAGATCACTTCGTAACGATCCCGCGGCACGTTCTGCTCTGCGAGGTAGTCGAGAAAGTGAAAACTCTCTCGAACCGACCAATCCAGCAGCACAAACGAGACCTTCGGAGTGACCTTGGGAATGGTTCTGACTTCGAGTTCCACCTTCTGCGGCCGACGCGGCATCTCGAATTCGGGCTTCACCTTCGCTGGCACGCCGTTGCGTCC
>JBDOMX010000213.1:0-2788 GCA_039831615.1 Planctomycetaceae bacterium | reverse complement strand
TGATTTTTTTTTGCGGTCCGGCCAGGAACGAAAAATACGATGCCAGTAACCACAACGATATCACTAATGAAAACGTTACCGAAACGGCAATCCAATGCGGCACTGTTTCGCGCGACCTGGCAAACGCTGTTCCGGGACGTGCCGTTGCCGCCGATCGGTGGACCGGAATATCGGCATGTGATCGCCATCTGGCGGGAGCGGGGGGCACCGCGATCACTGGTGCGTGAGTTCATTCAGCGGCTGGCCTTATCCGTCTGTGCGACGGGGCAGCCGGATCCGTCGGGGCGGGTGTCGGAACGATAACGCTGAGATCCACAGCCGGGAGCAAAAAAAGAACCCGTCGGAGGGGGAATTCCGACGGGCTAAATACCACACGCAAATAAGCAAAGCATGAGGTGCAAGAATGATACGAATGGAGTCGCCGCGAGGCAAGATTGAAGAACGCAGGGACATCAAGTTCCCAATACCGACGGACATTGATGACGCCTTGTGCGAGATGTTCCCTGACGCGACGCACAGGTTGCACCGTGAGGCGGCACAGCGACGCAGGTGGGAACTGCTGTATCAGATTTACCGGGCCTCGCGTGATAAGCAGGGCTGTTTCTCGTGCAATTCGAAGATCGACGACCTGACAATGAAGAGCCGATCGCGTAAAGATACGCATCGAGCCTTCATTCAACTGCCGTTTTTTGAGTTGGTCAAAAACTATAATAGCGGCCACAACTCGAATCTCTGGTCCTTGTCACACCCCGATTTGGTCTCCTCCAACCAAAGGACCGTACCAACACTATATAGTCCCCCACATAGTGGGTACTTGGAGCCGATGCGTCGATATGTGTCCAGATGGCATTTCGAGGCTGCTGATACGCGAATTCAGACAATCCCTGGTGAGTGGCTGCAGGAACGTGATCGTCGCTTTCGTGATGCCACGACTGCGCTCTTCGGTGTGTCTCACGCGTACCGTGATCACCTGCAAACATCGATGGAATCCGTCGAGTTCGCGCATGTGAGCTACTCAGATTGTCTGGCCGCTGCCCAGCAATCAAACCTGTCGGTGTGGACCGCCGAACAGAAAGCGAGGCATTACCTGCAGCAGTGGCGCTGCCTGGAACACAGTCCACTGGGATTCTGTTTTCGCTCTGCTGGCAGAGTGTATTACCCGCTCTGCAACCAACCAAAGGCACTGCGACAAAAGTTCGTGCGGTTCAACTGGAATGGTCAATCAGTGCCGTCAGCGGAAGTCGATCTGTCGTCGAGTTACCCTGTGTTTCTTCTAACCATGTTGCCACCGACGGATGATGTTCGCCGAATGAAACGTGACATCGAAGCAGGCGTGTTCTACGAACGTCTGGCTGAAGCCTGTACCTCTCAGAAATGGAGCGACAGATCGAAATTGAAGGTTGACGTGCAAATTCAGTGTTTCTTCGGCGGCGCAGGTTTCGGTGGACAACCGCTGTTTGGGGCAATGCGACAGTTGTACCCTACGGCTGCGAAGTTCATTGAAGGCATCCGGTTTAATAAAAGCGGACAACTGCGTCGCACGGGGGCACGTGAGCTGTCAGGTCTGTTCACGAAGGCTGAGGGGGCGTTCTTCATCGACTCTGTGCTGCCACAACTGTGTGCGTCGGGCATCCCGACTTTGACGATTCATGACGCCGTGATCGTTCCGGCGCCGGTCGCTGAACAGGTTCAAGGCTACGTTTCAGCCATTGCTGAAAACGAACTGGGAATTGTGGCGAATTTCAAGATCACGTGAATCAATTTTCTTCCAGGTCGTTAATCTGACAACCGACTTTCAAGGCGAAGGAGAATTGGAATGCTTACGGAGCGGTCCCGAGAGATCATCGAACGGTCACTGCTGAACAGCACTATTGGAATTCAGCACGGCGGTAAAACGTATGCAGTTCGTGGTGAACGCTATGGCATGGATTACCGGATTACGGTCATACCAATGAATCCGGACAACGGTGAACCTGTTGGTGAAGCGTTTGGGGTGCTGTTAACGCACGACGGGAACGTTTTTGAAGTGACGCCACGTGGTCAGCGACAGGTTTTCGAGCTGCCGTTCGTGGTTCGGGAGTTTCTGCATGAAGGAATCGTGCTTGATGCGAAAAAGCGGGAATTCGTGGAATACGTCTGGTCCAGAATCCTTCGGCACCTGGAGGATTCGCCAACGCTGGAACACGTGTTATCGGAAGTGGCGCGAGCCGAGACGGAAGAACAATTCAGTAGTTGGGCTGAGCGACAACTGTCTGCTGTGATTCTGTTGGACGGGTTGGCATCCGTCGGGCGAGCTGTTCCACCGGATAGACTTGCTGATTTCTATGGCATGTTTGTCCGGAACGAGCTGCCAGAAGAGTATTACGTGGCAACTGGCGAACGTATCGTAGAATCACAACATCGTCGTGCCGCTGTTTGCATGAACTGACGCAAATACCGCAGTCGCAGCCCGAGAGGCAGGTACCAAAACGATCAGTGCCACGGTTCATGACGGCACGGATCGCGACGCTGTACTGTTTGCGTGAGGCATACGCTGTAGCGGTTGTGGCCTGGATCGACCGCATACGTGAGTACGCGATGGACGATGATCGTGCTGTCAGGCGGCTACTCGCGAGCCATAGTGCTGGGACAGTGGATCGGTGGGTCAGGGATGTGGCACCGGCTGCTGAACGCGTTGTGGATATTGAGTGGGCGGCTTGTCGGTTCGTATGAGTCTGCCGCATACAGGTTCAACTCTTGACGCGGAGTTGACGGACCCTGCTCGGCGGTGGGAGACGCAGCCGCTGCG
>JBDOMX010000169.1:0-12385 GCA_039831615.1 Planctomycetaceae bacterium | reverse complement strand
CACGGCTGTGTATCGAGACAGCCGGTTCGGCCGACGCTGAAGCAGAGATTCAGCGAACTCGACAGGCGATCGCCGAGGCGATCCGCGAACGGGAAGGGACGGCCGGGCAGCCCGGACTGACGCAGCAGATCACCGAACTGCAGCGTCAGCGCGACGCGCTGAACCGTGACCTCGCAAACCTGAAGCGACAGGATCCTGCTGTTCTGACTGAGATCCATTCGGTCGAAGAACGAACCTCCGACCTGCGAACTCGCAACTTACGAATTAAAGAGGACACCGAACGGACGCGGAGCGAGATGGCCTCCCTCGAACGCCAAATTGCGGAACTTCGCGAATGCAATCAACTGGCCCTGGATCAACAGCGCCTGCGTGGTGCAATGGCAGAGCTGACCGCGAGGAACAGTCGATGGAATGAGGTCCGCCGGTTGATTGATCGCGAAACTCAGGGCCTGCAGATGTCCGGAATTGCGGCACTGAACCGGTCGAGCCATTCGATTCGAGCCGTCGTGGATCGGCTGGAAGAACGAATGGCACTTCGTGAAGCGGAACACGATGAAAGGTGGCATCAGCACGTTCAACAGGAAACCGCTGCGCTGTGTCGATTCGTGACGCAGCAGCAGGAATCCGCGCGGGCGTGCGAACGGCGACTGGAATCGCAAATCGGTGCGGAGGCCGAGGATTCTGTTCAGCGAGTGCAATCGCTGCTGCAGGAACAGATCACGACACTGCAGGAAGAACTGGATCGAGCCGAAAACATTCTCAGTGATTCGCTCCATCAGGGTTCGCCGGAATGTGATTCCGAGTGGCATCGAGACTATCGATATGAGAACCACTCCGCGGACACGGCGATGGACTCACTCGAATCTCGTCTGCAGTTATTGCAGCGGCAGCTGGAGTTGTTGTTCGTCGAATCAACCAGCAATTCCGATGACATTCATCGCCTGACCCGTCGGCTGGAAGATCTGCAGAGGCAGCGGCAGGCTGTGCCTTCGCTGGAGAAAATCGATGAATTGCGAGCTCGGCTGGCCGAGATCGAAGCGCGTCTCGAGTTGCTGGCGAGCCAGCGTGACGTGCTGCTCAGTACAGAACATTCGCTCAATCAGGTGGTGTCACGATTGAGCCAGCGTCAGCTGCCGGCAGCGCTGGAGATCGCCTCTCCGTGGCTCAGTCGATTAACAAACGGAGAATGTGTCCGAGTTCAGGCAGACACAGCGCGCCAGACGCTTCTGGTGCAAACCACCACGTCCGACCAGCCCATGCAGATCAGTCAGTTGAGTCGAGGGACACAGCATCAATTGGCACTGGTGCTGCGTTTGGCACTGCTGCGGGCTCACTCGCAAACATCCGGGCAAATGCCGCTGATCATTGATGATGTCTTCATTACTTCTGACGACGATCGAGGTTCTGCGGCCGCCGATCTGCTGCGAGACGTTGCCGCAGATGGACAGCAGATCATGTTACTGACGTGCCAGAACGATGTCCGTGCTCTGCTGGCGGCGCGCGGGGCCAGAGTCTACAGCCTTTCGGCTGCTCCGGGATCCGTTTCGGCTCCCGTCCCTGTCCCCGCCCCGGAACCGCCGGCCGCACCGGAACAGGAACCGGAAGCCCCGCTGGTGTTCAAGGCTTTCGACGGTTCCGCTGAAGAATGTCCCGGTGAATTGCACGACACCGTGATTGCCGGCGACAACGACTCGCACTGGCTGTTCTATCTCGAGCCCGAGCACCCCGTCAGTAATCTGTCCGGTATAGAAATCAGTGAACTCAACGGACTGACTGCGGGTGGTCTTGAGTCCATTGAACAACTGCTGACGTGTTCAATCCCGGATGTCAAAGAACGAATTCAAAATGCCGGATTCTTCATCACTGAAGACCGTCTCAGAGAACTTCAGACACAGGCTGTGATGGTCGTTTGTATTCCCATGCTCCGTCAGCGCGATGCGGAACTACTGGTCGCGGCGGGGATCGACAGTATCCGGCAACTGGCTCGGTTGCGACCGGAGGCTATTTTTGAAGTCGTCGAGCGATTTCAACAATCCGATTCCGGGGCAAGATTCTTACGTGGAGGCCGAACAGTTGACCAGGAGCAGGCGATCAGCTGGAATCGCTGGGCTCTTCACGCTCGAACGGTGGACCGCGCACGCTCTGCGGCATCTGCGAGAAAATCACGCCATTCTCGTTCGGTCGGGATTCTGTCGTCGTCGCAGCGCACGCGACCAGGGCTCAGCAGTCGTCGCGACAGCTCTCGGCGGAGCGGTGAATCGCAGCACAGGTTGAGGGCACGCGTTTCCGGTGACAGTCGCCGTCGTCGTGAAGTTCGCAGTGAACGCCGACGTCAACGGCGAGGTCAGAGCGAGACCGGCCATGAGACGACCGTGACACCACAGGAATTGGAGCTGAAGTTCTATCTGCATCGATCCAGTGAAGTTGAAGCAGCTCCCTCGATTGGTTCGAAAACGGCGGCGCGGCTCGCGCGTGTCGGCGTGGAAACGGTTGATAATTTACTGGAGTCCGATGCGGATACGCTGGCCACGCTGCTCGATAATCACAGAATCACACCAACAGTCATTGAAGAGTGGAAGGCTCAGGCGGCGCTGGTTTGTACCATCCCCAGGCTGCGCGGCCATGACGCTCAGATTCTCGTGGCTTGTGGCAAAAACGATGCCGACGAGATCGTGGACCTGTCTCCCGAGCAGCTGTTCTCAGTGGTGCAGCCATTCTGCGACACGACCGAGGGAACGCGAATCGTTCGCAGCGGACGCAAACCAGATCTCAGGGAAGTCACCGACTGGATTTCGTGGGCGCAACAGTCAAGGTCACTGGAAGCGGCTTAGATCAGTGCTGTCAATATCGCCCCGACTCGACGGCCTTCATCCCGGCCCGACCCAGCGCTGCAACGCTCAGGTTCATTTCTGCAAAACGGGTATCCTTCGTCATGCCGCGTGCAAAGCGTGAGTAGATCTGTTGCAGAATTCCGGCCAGTTTGAAAATGCCGAAACAGTAGTAGTACAACATGTCGGGCAGGGCCGCACCGGTCACCGCGGCGTACCGTGCGGCAAGTTCCTGTCGAGTTGGACTGCCGGGCAGCATGGTCGGACCAAACACAAGCCGGCGAATGTCTGCCGGATCATCAGCCTGAACCCAGTATGACAGCGATGTGCCCAGATCCATCAGCGGATTGCCGATCGTCGCCATTTCCCAGTCGAAGACAGCCACTATCGTGGTCAGGTCATGGACCGACAGCATGATGTTGTCGTACTTATAGTCGTTGTGTACCAGTGCTGGTGACGAATCGGGTGGAAGATTGTCCTGCAGCCACTGGCCCAGCGCGTCAACTTCCGGCCAGTCGTCAGTTCTGGCACGTCGGTAGCGTTCGTTCCAGCCGACCACCTGACGCTCGGTATAACCTGACGGCTTTCCAACATCACCCAATCCGGCCGCTTCGTAGTCCAGTGTGTGTAGTACTGCCAGATTATCGATCAGTGACATTCCCAGTCGATTCATCGCAGCTGGATCGGATGCAATGACCTTGGGCGTGTTGTTGCGTCGCAGTACCAGTCCTCGGCGGCGTTCCATCACATAAAACTCATCACCGATGATATTCCGGTCATCACAAAAGACGTACGGGCGAGGAGCAGGTTTGTAGACCTCACAAAGCTTCGACAGCACACGATACTCTCGAGACATGTCATGCGCTGACTTGACCTGATTGCCGAACGGCGGACGACGCAACACGAAATCCTGATCGCCAACTTTCAACAGATACGTCAGATTCGAATGACCGCTGGGGAACTGCTCAACCGTTAACGGGCCTTCGGCAGGAAGATGCAGCTGCAGCCAGTCCTCAAGTCGCTGGAGGTCCAGCTGTTCGCCCGTGCGAATGGGGGTGGCTTGATCGAGAGTCACGACTCATACTCCTTCAGGACCTGTCGAGCCACAACGCCGCGATGAACTTCGTCCGGTCCATCGTAGATTCTTGCCGCTCGTTCGTTGCGGTAAAAGGTTGACAGAATTGTATCATCGGTGATACCCAGAGCACCATGGGTTTGAATTGCTCGATCGATGACCTGCATCATGACCCGAGCGACATAGAACTTGATACATGATATTTCCACGCGGGCTTTCTTTGCTCCCACATGGTCAATTTTCCAGGCGGCGTGCAGAACCATCAAACGAGCCGCGTCAATGTCTGCACGGCTTTCCGCAATCCAGTTCTGGATTGTTTGGCGACTCGCCAGCGGGTCACCAGGCGCCAGCTCGCGGCTGACGGCGCGCTGGCACATCATCTCGAAACTTCGCTCAGCAATGCCAATCCAGCGCATGCAGTGGTGGATTCTGCCAGGACCGAGGCGTGCCTGAGCGATTGAGAAGCCAGCGCCTTCGGCTCCCAGCAGGTTGGACACTGGCACCCGAACGTCGTGATATCGAATTTCAGAATGACTTTCCCAGTCAGCGCCGGCGTGCCCCATACAGCTGATGTTGCGCACCCGTTCGAACCCGGGAGAATCAGTTGGCACAATGATCTGGCTCGCGCGCTGGTGCGGAGCTGCCTCCGGATTGGTGACGGCCATGACCACTGCAAACGACGCGCCATCGGCCGACGACGTGAACCATTTGTGGCCGGTGATTACGTAGTCGTTACCGTCACGAACCGCCACCGTGTCCATATGGACAGGATTCGATCCGGCACGATTCGGTTCCGTCATGGAGAAACAACTGCGAATTTCACCGGCGGTGAGCGGTTTCAGCCATTGCTCTTTCTGATCATCGGTTCCGAATTCAATCAGGATCTCCATGTTGCCCGCGTCGGGAGCCTGGGCATTGAAGCAGTAGTTGCCGAACGGACTGCGTGCCATTTGCTCACACGCCATCGCGTACTCCATGAAGCTGAGCCCTGTCCCGCCGTACTGTTTGGGGATTTGCGGCAGCCACAGTCCGAGCTCTTTGACCTTTTGCCGCAACTCATTGAGAGCCGGCAGGGCGTCGAGGAAAGACTGGCTGAGATACTTTTGCTCCACTGGGAGAACTTCCGCATCCATGAAGTCACGGATTCGATTGAGCATGGTTTGAGTTGACTCAGGGATTGAAAAATCCATCTGCGACCTTCAGGAGAAAGATTCGAAAACTGTATTGGCCGGACGACAGGCCGGGCACGACCTCAGTCGCTCACAGCCCCCACGGAGGACACCATGAGCCAGCCTTCGGTGACTGGCACAAACGATGCAGAGTCCGACGTGGATCACCGGTACGTCCATAAATCAGGATCATCCAGATGCGACATGCTGTTGAATCGATCGAGCGTGAAGCGATCTTTGGTGAAGGCGAACGCCGTCAGTGAACAATTCCACACCCGCCATCCCAGCCCCAGTGCGACTTCGTCCGGGCACTGAAGTGCTCGATGCATCGCTGCCACAATGGTCCCAGCCGATGTCACGACAAGAACTTTGCGACCGCGGCCCCCGCGGGACAGGATCCGTTCGATGCCGCTGTTGACTCGCTGCCTGAACTCCGCCCACGATTCAATTCCGAACATCGGGCAGGAATCGGTCACCCACAATACGGAAACGGACTCAAACAATCGAGCGAACGCCCGCTGCCGATCCGTGGGCGACTCCGCGATGTGAAAACGATTCCGCAGCTGAGACAAGTGCGGAAACTGTGTGGCCAGCTCGTCCAGATGACTGGACAGCAGCTGGTCAACATGATGTTCGTCAAATTCCGGCACCGTTGAAGCGATCGGAAGACGGCCGGACTCCTCGCGTGCCAGCCTGGCTGTGTCCCGTTGCCGTTTGCGCGGGCCGCAGTAGACTTCGTCGAACACGACCCCCGTACGTTCGAGGTACCTTCCGAGTTCCCGAGACTGCAGCTCACCAGCTTCCGACAACTGGTCATAATCATCAGCAAACAGGGATGCCTGGCCGTGACGGACAAAAACGAGTGTACTCATGCGGTTCTGATGCTGATGGAGAAGCGGGGCACGTACTCGTCGGACAGAGCTCAATGGGCGCCCACGGAGGCCAACGGACCGGCTCCAATTAGAAGGACTCCAACAATCTGCTGTGGCAACGAAGAGCCGTTGTGTGTCTGCCCTGTCGTGGAATGACAGTTTGGCACTGCCACCGCTGAACTCAGCCGAATGCGCCAGCCCCGACTTGAATCACTGGAGAGGAAAACAGTTTGATCTGGTCATCTTCGTTGAATGAGGACGACATGTCGTGACAGGCGGCGCTAAATCCTCACTTTTTTGCGCGGGTCACCGGGATCGCGACGGGGCTGCCTCGATGCCACCCGTTGAATTGATACGCACCGATCGGGAGCGGAGACGATTTGTCCGTATCCTGGTCCCCTGCGATCGACCGCCGTGCCTTCGCCCTGCCGGGGAAACGTGGGCTCACGGATGGGGCGGTACAGTCTGTCACCCGCCAGTTTTTTACCGGCCTCGACGCTGTTCGGCGTTGCGGCTGGCTGAACGCCGCGTGCCCTCCCGGACAATGGAGTCGAAGACCGGGCCATAGACAGTCCCGTCTTCGTTGAGTCGGATGTAGCGAATCTTGCAGACCAGCACAGGATCGACCCACACGGCTTCGTACTCCGTTTCAATGGCCGGTTTCTTCTGGATCTTTCGCGACAGTCTTGCGGCCAGTCTCCGGTAGTCGTTCTTTGCCAGGTCTTCGGCGCTGATTTCAGCAATGTGCTGATACTTGTTTCTCGGCTTCGCGGCAAACAGAAATCCGGTCGGCGTCTTGTCTTCGTCCGTGACGACCCCGTAAACGATACACAGCATCGACTCGTCGGCAATTTCGCTGTCCGCTGCCGCCATGGCCGCCGCATCGGCTTCTGCAGTCGCAGTCAGTTGTTGCAGTTGGTCCGGCATGGACGCGAGGCTGTTCATGGCATCCTCCATCGACGTTGGAGCGCCACCGGCCGCCATCGTGTTCGGATCCCTGAGTTGCCCGAGGGCGTCTTGCATGCTGGCTGCACCATTATTCTGTCCGGCGGCTTTGGCCGCTCCGGTCACAGCCTGAATGACCTTGTTCCCGAACGGTTTTGTCGTGACTGGCTGGTCGTTTCGGAACGGTGCTCCATAATCGATCCCACCGATAATCAGCACAGCTGTGATCGCCGATGTGAGGCCCCAGGACATGCTCCAGATGCGTCGTCGCGTGGCCGGCAGTTGACTGATCGTCGGTTGCCACACTGTAAACCAGGAAACCAGTGTGTCGGTCACGCTGATTCTGCGATCATGTTTCATTGCGTAGCGACAGGCGATGAAGTGGGGGATCGCAATGGCCACGAATGCGAATGCCACCGTCGTGAGCGCGATCATGCCGCGCAGACCTTCTTCGTCGGCCGCCTGTGTCCGAACGACCAGACCAAGCAACAGAATTGCTGTGATTCCTCCCATCAGGATCCAGAACCACCCCGGCAGCGCCGCGAAAAGATTCCCTTCCGGAACCGCCTCTTCTTCCACCGGTATATGATCCTGCCAGGATTTGTCATTGATCCCATCGGCGTCCAGGGACGGATAGAAACCGCAGTTGGGGCACCACGAATCAGCGCCCCAGTCCTGTGTGGTATGGCAGCGTGCACAGGTTTCGCCTGGAACGGATTGTCCGCTCGGAGATGTCGCGGTGGCGTCAGCAGTCTGTACACTCATAGCCCGGTCCGTTACTTATGTGTCGATAATGAATCCATCGTGGTCAGGCACAGCAGCAATCGTTGCCGGCAACACACGCAGGATGTGAGTTGTTTGGCACTTTCGATGTGCTGCGGAAACATAGAGCGCCAACTTGCGCTGACAACGGAATTCATGTCCCTCGTACCATAGCCAGTCGCGTGCAATCGACACATTCGATCGAACCTGTACCGGCCGTACGATTGATCCTCCGCAAAGCGAGCCAGTGGCGAGGCATGACTCGACCGCCTTCTACAGCGTAATACGCTGATTCTTGGCCGCGGCGGAAGTGCCAGAGCCCATCATTCATTGTCCCCGCGAGCCAGAACCCGCCACGACATTTCAAAAACTGCTCTAAGGATTGCTCGAGTAATAACTGTCCTGTTTTGCCTGCTGATCATCACGGCGGAGCGTGATGGCTACATTAAATTCGCGACAATTACTCGAACGGTCCTAACTAATAATCTCGGACACCACCCGCGGAGGTTCGAATCCGGTCAGCCGTTCTTCGAGACCGCTGCGGGTGAAGAACAGCTGCTGATGATGCAATCCCAGCAGATGCAAAATCGTGGCATGAAAGTCGTGAACGCTCACAGGGTCCTCGACCACACTGTGGCCAAATTCATCCGTCGTTCCATACGTCGTTCCGCCTTTAATTCCGCCACCCGCCATCCACGAGGAAAAAGCCTGCATATTGTGATCACGGCCGGAATATCCATCGACTGATTTTTGCGTTGTAGGGGTCCTGCCGAACTCGCCACCCCAAATCACAAGGGTGGAATCCAGCAGACCTCGCTGTTTCAAATCCTGCAACAATCCGGCGACCGGCTGGTCCGTGCGTGTGCAGGCCCCTCGATGGTTGGAGGCTAAATCGGCGTGGCTGTCCCAGGGCTGTTCCTCAAGGAAGATCTGCACGAAGCGGACACCTCGTTCAACCAATCGCCGAGCCAGCAGGCAACGGCGTGCAAAGGAATCAGTCGCGGACAAACCGACTCCGTACATCGAATGCGTCGCCAGGCTTTCTCGCGACAGATCAAGAGCTTCCCCGGCTGACAGCTGCATTCTGGCTGCCAGCCCGTAAGACTCAATCCGAGCATCCAGCTCAGGGGAATAAGGCCGACGTCGACGGTGAATCTCATCGAGCTGATTCAACAGGTGGCGTGCCGCCTGGGACACGGCTGCAGGTTCGTCATACTGTGGCTTAAGATTCAGAATGGGTGAACCGGCCGGACGAAACCGGGTCCCCTGAAATGTGGGTGGCAAAAATCCTGCTGTCCAGTTGCGTGTCCCGTTCCTGGGCGGCCCCAGGGGGTCGGTCAGTACCACATAGGCCGGCAGATTCTGACTCTCCGACCCCAGACCATAGATGGTCCAGGCCCCCAGAGTCGGGTATCCCATGAACAATCGGCCGCTCTGGATTTTGTACAACGCGTTGTCATGGTTCGGATGATCGGTCCACATCGAATTGATCAGGCAAATGTCATCCGCCATCCGTGACGTGTATGGCAGGATGTCGGCCATCCACATGCCGGATTGACCATGGCGTGCGAACTTGTACTGTCCCCCCATCATCACCCCGATGTCGGCAGTGCTTTGGTTCCCGATCTCCTCGACGTCGCCTGGAAATGGCTGTCCGTGCATGCTGTCTAACACCGGCTTGGGATCGAACAGATCCATTTGACTCGGTCCGCCATTCATGAAGAGCTGAATGACCGATGTTGCCTGTGCCGGATGGTGAGTTCTTCTCGGACGGAGATCGTACTGTTCGCGCGATGGAGCTCCGTCTCCGGCACTCAATTCCGACGTCCCACCGTGGAATTCCTGACACAGCAAATGTGTGAGGGCTGCCCCAAGGACTCCATCACTCGTGCGCGAAAAGAAATCACGACGACTGGATTGAAGTGAGGTTTCATGGTTCATGTCGGATTCGCAGTCGATCAATCGATGTACAAAAACGCGGCCGAATTCAAAATCGTGTGGCAGAAACTTTCCAGGGCTGCCTGTCCGTCTCCCTGCCACGCAAGCTGCAGCACATTAAGGCTCTCGACAGCAGTCTGTCGCTCTTCTTCGGTCGGCGACCGACTCAATGCCAGGCGATAAACCGTGTCGACCTGCCGATTGAGATCGTGGGCCTGATCATCGAGCGCTGCTGCGACACGACTCGCAAACGCTTTCGCCAAATGACGAACGTGTTGATTGTTCATCATCATCAATGACTGAGGCGACACCGTCGAAACGCTCCGATTGACGCAGTTTGGCCCCATCTCCGGATAATCGAATGTGGCCATCAGTGAAGGGATCTCGGTGCGGCGGTACTGCAGATAAATACTGCGACGCCAGCGATGATCCGGTGTTGGAACCGCGCTGGCGAGTCCATCACGATCCACGATCACCGGGTCGGGCGGTCCGCCTCCTGTGACGTCCAGTCGGTCGGCGACGAAGAGCAGCGAGTCGCGCAGAGCTTCCGCATCCATCCGCCGCAACGACATCCTTGACAGCCAACGATTCGACGAATCGTCCGTTGAATTCTGATCGGTCACGACACTCGACTGACGGTACGTGCGCGACGTCATCATCATTCTGTGAAGTTCTTTGAGACTCCACCCCCGCTCGACGAACTGCACCGCCAGCCAGTCCAGCAGCTGCGGATGTGACGGTCGCTCTCCTTTCAGGCCAAAGTTCTCCAGAGATTTTACGATGCCTGATCCAAAGTGGTGATGCCACACTCGATTCACGATCACACGAGTCGTGAGCGGATGATCGGGGCGGATCAGCCACTGAGCGAATGCAAGGCGGCGGCCAGTCTTCGGTGTCCCGTCGGGAAATGGCGGAACCACTTCAAATGCTGTCCGGCCGTCGGTCAGTGCGGACGGAACACCTGGGCCCACGCGTCGGCCTGGTTTGTCATGCTCACCACGGCGCAGAATGTAGGTCGGGGACGGCTCGCCTCGATCCCATAGAGCTCGAATCTTCAACGGTGGTTCCAGCCGCCGCCGCATCTGCATGATTTCATGGTCAATGTGGTCGACAACGTTTCGTGCATCCACGACCGCGGCGGCCTGACTGGCATCGCTGATCAGTTCCGCGGTTTGCAGTTTCGCCACAAGAATGCGCTGCGGCAGCGTCCGAGTGTTGTCGGCGATTCTCAGAGCCGACAATGTGGCCGTGCGGTTTTGCTCCGATTGATCCGGGTAGTGCTGACGCAGCAGCTCCATGTGGAAGGCAGCAACTGCATTTCGTCGTTCTTTTTCAAGCCGCTTGATTTGTGCAACCAGCGGGGGGTTGACTGAAGACACGCGCCGCCGCCGTTCCTCCGTGTCGAGGCTGAGGGATCTGGTCCGAAAAGACAGCCAGTCGTGCTCATCGAGAGCGCCCTGAAAAACTGCCTTGAGTCGGTAATAGTCGCGGTGAGGAATGGGATCGTACTTGTGGGAATGACAACGCGCGCATTCCAGTGTCAGTCCCATCACGCTTGAACCGAGGATGCCGATCGCATCCGCAATCACACCCAGCCGTTCGGGAACAAAATTCATCGTGCGTGAACCCGTCTGATCGATGCCCATCCGCAAAAATCCCGTCGCGATCAGGTTTTCCACCATCTCCTCGGTCACCGCCGGAGCGGTCTGATCGTCCAGCAATTCGTCTCCGGCGATTTGTTCCAGCAGGAATCGGTCATAGGGTTTGTCATCGTTGAAGGCGTCGATGACGTAGTCACGGTACTTCCATGCCACCTCGCGCAGCGGATCGTTGGACACTCCGCCTTCAGAATCCGCATACCCCGCCAGATCCAGCCAGTACCGGCCCCATCGTTCTCCATAATGAGGTGACTCCAGAAGACGATCGATCATCTCCGAATACCATGTCGTGCTTTTGTTGTTGTGCCACGTTTGCCATTGATCAGGGCTCGGAGGCAGGCCGGTCAAATCCAGCCAGGCTCGCCGTATGAGAGTGTCTCGACTGGCTTCGGGGGAAAACGGCAGACCGTGTGACCTGAGTCCGGCGGCAATGAATTCATCGATCGAATGGACACCTGCGAGACGTTTCGGTGGTTGAAACGCCCAGTGTTGGCGATCCTCGTCGGTTATCAAACGATCAGGTTCGCTGCTGTCCACGTCAGGTGGCATGTCAACCTCGGGGGCTCCTGCATCGATCCAGTCGCGCAGCGTCTGCAATTCTGACGCCGGAGGCCGTTTGACAAAAAACTTCAGCAGCATTTCCCGTGGAGGACAGGCTTGCGACTCAACGCGCTGGATCATCAGACTGGAATCGGCATCGCCGGGAATCAGAGCCGGTCCATTCATGCCGCCGACCTTCATGCCGGCCGGCGTGCGCAGATCGAGACCTCCCTGTTGCACTCGGCCACCATGACAGGCTGTACAGCGCAATAACACAATCGGCTGGACGTCGTGCTGTGTTAATTGCTGATTGCCCTCGTTGACCGGGGTGGTGGACCTTGCTCCGGCCGATAACCAGTTTCGGATGAGTGTCAACTCCGAGGGCGTGAGACGCGGCTGGCCTGCGGGCGGCATGTCACCGCCTTCCACCATGATCCACAACAGACTTTCATCAACGGTCGTGGCAAAGACGGGCTCCCCCGATTCCCCTCCACGCCTCAGTCCAGTCATCGTGGAGAGATCCAGGTCTCCTTTTCGAACCCGGTCACCATGACACTGGCCACACTTGCGCAAAAACAGAGGCTGGATGTCAGTTTCA
>JBDOMX010000671.1:0-2790 GCA_039831615.1 Planctomycetaceae bacterium | reverse complement strand
GACGATTCGATCCGCGCAGTCACTTCAACATCAATTGACGTCCACGGAAACTGCCCTTCATGCTCAACAGCACACAGAAACGGAGGCCAACAAGCGACTGGAACGACTTGAGGGACAAACAGAGCAATCCGCTCGCCTGCTACCGAAATGGCTTCCAATCGCAATCATAGTCGTCGGTATTCTCCTCGCGATCCCGTTGGCGATGCGAGGCGACTGGCTGGTTGCTGTCGTTGCAGCGGCGTTCGGGTTCTCAGGTGCGATACTCGTGCAGTGGCTGAACCGCCACCTGAATGGGCAGGAAGAGCGACTCAAGAAGGACCACGCGGAAGAAATCTCGGAATTGCAGCAGACATTGAAAACGGCACGAGCGGAATGCAAGCGATTCCAGGAGCAACTCAACAGTCAGTCTGAGAGGCTTGGCGAACTCCTGGATTCCCTTGCGATTCCTGAGAATGTTGACCGAATCGAAGAGCAACTGACCGAACTTGAAAATGACGTCGAGCAATGCTCCGAGCAGCTGCGCAACTGGACGACATTGACAGATCAAGTTACTCAACAGAAACGTGACGCGAAGAAAGCTGCCCAGCGATTCAAGGACAAGTCGGACCGTTTTTCGGAAGTCAAACAGACGGCCAGATCACAGCAGCATGAATGGCGATCGTGGTTGGAGATCCGCGGATTTGACCAGGAGGGCATTCGCCCGGATCAATTCGAAGTCGTTCTGCAAGCTGTCGATGCCGCGCGGCAAGCGCAGAAATCGCGGCGTGTGGCAGAAATACGACTGAGTGAAGTCACTGATTACGTGAATGAAACAAGCAGGCGACTTTTGGAAGTGAGCCGTGATTCTCAGGTCGCCTTGGCAGTACAGCAACCAGGCGTTGAGACGCTTGATCACCTCACTCGGCAACTTGATCGCGCTGTCAAAGACG
This sequence comes from Planctomycetaceae bacterium, assembly GCA_039831615.1. Classification (GTDB taxonomy): domain Bacteria; phylum Planctomycetota; class Planctomycetia; order Planctomycetales; family Planctomycetaceae; genus S139-18. The sequence continues at coordinate 1,861 of JBDOMX010000671.1, read as the reverse complement.
AATTGACACATCGGGATTTCAAAGTCGCCCGCAATGCTGCAACACGTGACGTCGACCGACTGTCAAACACAATCAGTGAAAAACAGAAAGAGAAAGGGGAGCTATTACTGCAGGCTGGCACCCAGGATGAAAACGAGTTTCGGAGTCGAGCTGCGGCACATGAGTCATGGAAGGAACTTCAGGAAAAGATCGCCCAGGACGAATTGAAAATCGACACCATTGCTGGCACCAAAGAGTCGCTAAACGAGATTGTTTCCGAGCTGTCGGTGAAGGGCCCACCGGAAGTTGCAGCGGAAATCGTGGATATTGAACGGCGCATCGAGGAAGTTGACCTCGAATTGTCGAACGGCGAGCAGGAAGTTGGCGAACTCAACAAGGTGCTGGCGGACATGGCTGTAGATGACAAGCTCGGCGAACGATTGCTTAAGGAACGCAGTTCGGTCGAGAGCCTCAGCAGAGCGACGAAGCGCTGGGCGGTCTTGGCAATCTGTCGTTCGCTCTTGGAAAAAGCACGTGAGGTCTACGAACGCGAGCGGCAACCGAGCGTGATTCAGGCAGCTGACGAGTTTCTCCGTTTGATGGTGAATGACCGATACCACATGATTTCAGCATTGGGCGAAGAAGCGATTCAACTCGAAGCAGATAACCTGGAACGGAAACACGAGCTTTTTTGGAGTAGCGGCCTTTCAGACCAAGTGTATCTTGCAACGCGGCTCGGCCTGGCCCGCGAGTTTGGAAAGCATTCAGAACCACTTCCGTTGATCTTCGATGATGTCTTGGTTCGTTTCGACGCAACCCGCAGAAGAACAGCAGCCCGAGCATTGCTGGATGTTGCCGCACATCAACAAGTACTTCTCTTTTCGTGTCATCCTGAAGTTGTGAGTGCTGTTCAGGATGCGTGGCAGACCGTCGACGAACCACGAGTCCCTCTGGCGTGTTTTGAACTGGAGCACGGTCGAATTACCAAGAATGGCTAATGCATCACAAAGCCCAAATCAACGTCAACGAGCGAAAACAAATCGTGATGGGGCAGTTCGAATGGAGTGATTCATGTGGAAGATTTTGAGATCGCTGTTCAACCCGTCAGCGGCGCACTCCGGTTTGCCAAGTTCAACGTCAGAAACGTGGATCTTGCGTGACGGCAAATCAGTACGTGCCGATGAAGCGTTTTCCGCATCGACTTCCCAGGATCTGACTCGCATGCTGTCCGCGCTCGACGTGAAGACAAATAAGGTCGACCGACATTTTCTTCTGATGGCGATTGTCGCCGAAACGTACAAACACCGCAGTGATCCAGGAATGGCGCAAACATGCGCACGGGTTGCTGAAATGCACATTGCTGAATTCCCGCAGATCGCTGGGCCGCTCAAAAAAGATATGGATGGGATACTCCCGCGTGTGTCCACGTTTCAGCATTACGCGACACTACTGGCAGAACAATCAAAATTTGATCGAGCAATTGAGATTTGTGAAATTGCGATACGCTTTGAATTGCACGACGGAACGAAATCCGGTTTTGAGGGCCGAATCAACAGGATCAAGAAGCAGCAGAAAAAGTCGTCTCGATGAGAAATTGACCTTGTGGTCTAAAAACATCGAACAACGCTAACTCAAAGCAATAACTGATCTTTGACAACTAAATCAGGCAAGAGAATCGCCGCGTTGGACTGACCAATGTCTGTGAGAAACGGCGTAGCAAAGAAATTCGGCGCGATCAAATCCAAACCGTTGGTGCAATCGCGATTTCTCAATCAATCGTTCTCGTAGGGCCAAAAAACTCCGCCTATCGGTAAATGCATGAGATTCTTGCACTTCCGAAATCTGAAACATCGCAATCTCAGCCGGTTGATTCTTCGCCAAT
>JBDOMX010001174.1:0-2800 GCA_039831615.1 Planctomycetaceae bacterium | reverse complement strand
TCGTGACTCATGACGGTTCGTCCTTAGTCAGCAACGACAACCGCTGGTCAGGGGCAATGCAAGGTCATTTCGTGTCATCAGGACGATTACAGCACAAGCGTGCATCGCTTGAATCTTCATGTACGAGCTCGATGTATCCGACGCGGTTTGGGACGTTCGGGCCGGAGAGGAAGAGTGATGTCAGGCTGGTCAGGCCTTGCGAACAGCGGGACGATGAAACAATTCCAGAAGAAAACGAACAGTGGTTTCATGGTCATAAAGGCGTTTTGTTCGCTTTTCCGGTTCGTATTCATACACGATTTCGAAGAGCTCGTACTTGTCGCGAACAGTGAAACGTAGACCGGGGCCGGAAAAAACTGCTCGCTTTCCATCGTATTTATATGACCAGGCAGATGCGACTTTTGTACTCAACAAATCCATTGCGTCGGTGACGACAGCCAGAAGATCATCAGGAATTTCTATACGCTTGCCCATTCTTCAAATCTGCCAACGGTTTGAATCCCCGACACCGCCGTCAACGTTGACAACCAGGATCGAGCAAGAGTTGATTTTCCAACGGGACGATCGTCGAAGCAAGAGCGAAGGCCGTAGCGGGCATTCGTTGTTGCCGAACTATTGCGTTTGAGCAGCGAGAAACAACTCTGACAGTTTTGGGAATATGATTTCCCGACCGTCGGTGATGATCTCGTCAGCGACATCAGAAACATCGTGATAGATCTGGTACAGCGGTGGGTTGTTTCCATCCGCGTTGCAAATGTAGTACTGATCGCCTGAGCCAAGCGTGCAACCGGCAACGCAAATGTAGCCGCGCTCGCGAATCGCGAGCCCCGGATAGCATTCGAGCATTTCTGACCGCATGTTACGAATGTCCATCCATTCGATGCCGACCGTTTCATCGGCGTCAGAAGGATCTCGCCACTCCAGTTGCACGCCGCAAATTGGAAATCGTTGCAGGATGTCGAGATACCATCCGGGAATGATGCCACCGCATTCGGTGTTGAACTCATCAAGGTGGTCGCGAGTCTCGGAACGTCCGGAAACGCCGTACGCCCGTACGAACCGTTCGATTGATGATACAGGCGACTCGGTCATTACCTCTGTCCGACAGCGGAGAGAACATCCGTCACCGCCATGAACAAAGCAGGTGACGTTGACGCAATGAAAAATCCTACCGGCATGTGCCCCGCTGAACAAAAGGCGATGGCTAAGCGACATTACGAATGTTAATTCGTTGTTTGCCCGTAAACGAAACGTTAGGTATCCAGAGAAACCTCGTCCCAATCTGCCTCAACACCAATCACCCAATCGAGCGGTTTGCGGCGTTCTGCAATCAAGCTTTCCTTGACGGGAAATCGGGGACGCCATAAACGCCAACGATGGTTGCGCGCAGCCCAGTGCAAACGATAGTGCAGGTCCGCCTGTTGATAAATGTCAAGGAAGGGGCGAAGCGTCGCGGAGGCTATGAAAGTCGATGGATCGGTGAACGAGGGCGGAAATTCCGATGCGAGGTCATCGTCACAGTTTTGAAACGGGTCGAGTTCCACCATCCCCAGGCAGTATGCAAGGCTTTGGACGCATTCGGATAACCAAGCGCAGTTAATCTCGTCTTGTTTCGAGATCTTCGTGGCGTTCAGCAGTTCCTGTTCCTTGTCAGACACGTCGTCAAACAGGCCAAAGTCGACCAACGCCCGTTTCATCCGTTCGCCCGTTTGCCCGTAACCAAGACCGATGATATAGGTGAGCACCACAGTTCGAGTGGCAACCGCCTCAGCAGTCTGCGGCGAAAGCTCGTCTACCGTCTCAATGACTGGTAAGTTTGGATTGACCTGGACACCACGCTCACGCAGAAGCGCTTCGTTCCGAGATTTGATGTCTTCCGGGCTCATTGGTAGCTCTGGCAACGGGGAAGCACTGCCGACGCCGCCCCTGAACAGAGCGGAAGAACGTCGAGCAATCTGAAAACTATTTTACGAGAGCGAGCGGTGATTGAAAGGCGAAGGCGTTCTGGCATAGATGCCAGACTCTGCAGCAGATGCTTTGTTGTGCGGCAGCCGCGACACCCAACATTAATTCAGTTATGCGGTTCGCGGATCCATTCGTGATCGGCAGATTGACGCCGTGCATGCCAACCGGGCGGAATGTCAGCGACGCCAAGAACAGATGGATCAAGTTTCACGATTTTTCCGAGACCAACGACAGTGGCGTCCTCCTCACGGACATCGTCGTGTGTCAGGAATTGCCAACCATGGTCATCGGCGTCGTGCGTGACATGGAGAATCGGAGCACCATCAAAAACGATTTGACGCAACGAAACTACCGCACAGTCTGGCGGTTGGTCGAATGGCCATTCATTATCCATGGATGAGCACCCACAAAGTAACTCCTGATAGATCATCGCATATCCGGAATCAGCTCCCCATGGTGCGATACGGCCAGCCATTCTGCCGGAGTCAGGTTTGACATGCCAGTCGGTCGACACACGGCACCGACGCGACAGACATCTTGGCCAAGGGAATGAGGAATCGTCTGCTGCTCACGAACTGGATACCACAGTCTGCCTTATCAGGTGGTACTCCGGATCGATCAGATGCTGACAGAGATGCGTATGCGAAACGGGTTCCGGTGCGTCGTTGGGGGCGACTTCGGCAGATTAGTGATTGTGGTTCGATGCGGAAGTCGCGATCACTTCGGTCAGTTACCGAAAGGCAGTTACTAACTCATGACGGATGCTCATTATGGCCTCGCCTGTGAGGTTTCCTTAACTGATAGTTCAGCCAGCGCCTTTGAGTCGTTCAAAGGT
>JBDOMX010000072.1:0-2804 GCA_039831615.1 Planctomycetaceae bacterium | reverse complement strand
TCTCGCAGACTTCCAATTGGAAGATCTCGTTTCCCGGAATGCTGGCCAGGTAGCGATACGGCCCGTCGGTGATGGGACGGTGACCCAGTCGAGCCGCGATGTCGATTGTCTGCGAGTGATTGCGGACGAGGGTCTTGGGACGATGACGCAGGTTCCAACGGACCGCGGAGACAGCCAGGCTGATGACGCCGACGGCACACAATCCCAGGTAGATCTTCCAGCCGAATGCAAGGTCGATGAACCGTCCCCCGAACGCCAGTTCCGGCTCGTTTAACCCGACACACCAGATGAGGACAAGTGGAAACACGACGATGGCGACTTCGTGGGCATGACGCACGTAGCGCAGGCGCTTTTCCTGTACGGCATAACCATGCAGGCGATTGATGACAATCACCAGCAACTCGGCATGACCGGCTGAGAGCAGGAGCAGGATTGTCAGATTTCCCCAGTCCATGAACGTCATTCCGCTGGCATTTCGTCGGGTCTCGCAGAGGCGAATAATAGCACACTCCAAGCCGTCAGGACGATGAGGGGAACCACCAAAGCTCGAAGACACGAAGCGGTGGCCATGCTTGAACCGGGAACCTGCGTCGGTCAATCGGACGGGGTAGTGTCGTAGTTTAGATCAATAGATATCTGTTCATTTTAATTATTGGCGCGGGAACGAAATGGGAGCGACGTCGCCGATTGTTCGGCTGTCTGAACTGGAACCGGGTGGGCAGGGGGATTGTTTTGCCTTGCTGGCCGCGAAGGACCAGGCGACCACGCGCGATGGGAAGCCGTATTATCGGGTCACGTTTCGTGATCGTATTCGCAGTGCGACGGCGATGATCTGGCAGGATTCCCCGTGGTTCGAGGAATGCGATGGTGTCTGGCAGGTCGGTCGGTTCTACAAGCTGCGCTGTCGATTCTCGGAAACGCAATACGGGCTGCAGATTGATCTGGATGCGGTTCGCGAGGTCATCGAGGACGACACCGAGGAAGGTTTCGACGCGACCGAGTTCCACGTCCGCTCCCGGTATGACCCCGAGGTGTTGTTCGACGAGTTGGTCACGCTTGCCGAAACGCACATCTCCGATGTGCCGCTACGGCAACTGGTTCTCGAACTGCTCAATGAAAACGCCGACGCCTTGAAACGCCTCCCGGCGGCGACGCGGAACCATCATGCGTTCTCGGGCGGGTTTGTGGAACATGTACTCTCAGTGACGAAGACGGCTTTGCATCTGGCCGAGAAATACGCAGACGACTACCGCCAGATCGAACCGCCCTTGTCCATCTCGTTGGTGGTGGCCGGTGCGATTCTGCACGACATCGGCAAGTTGATCGAGTTGGACGTTCGGCCTGAGAGTTCGACTTACACAGCACGTGGCCGGTTGATCGGCCACATCCTGCTGGGCCGTGACTTGGTGCGTGACAAGGCGGCCGAGATTGCGGAATTCGATGCTGAAATTCTGTTGCGGTTGGAGCACATCATTGTGTCGCATCAGAACCTGCCCGAATGGGGTTCGTCCATTGCGCCGCATACGCCGGAGGCCTTGCTGGTGCATTACGCGGACGATATCGATGCCAAATTCCAGATGATGGCCCACGTGCTGGATCAGGCGGCGACGTCTGACGAGGAGTTTACCGATCGCAATAACCCACTGCGGCGGGCAATTTTTCGCGGGTGGAATGTCGCCGAGCCGGATGCGTGAGCGTTTGATTCGATGGGAGTATCAGCCAGCTTACGCTGGCCGCTCGCCTGGTGGGATTCCTCGTGACGAGTTTCGTGGTCTGGGATATGATGATCTCCCGGTTGCTCGTCCTCGACACGGATGTTTCGGCGAATCGCGATGCACTTTACGAAAATGCACGGTGCGGGGAACGACTACGTTTACGTGGATTGTTTCCCTAGAACTCCGCCGGGCAAGCTGTCGCAACTGGCGCGGGATGTGAGTGACCGGCATGCGGGAGTCGGGGCTGATGGATTGATTCTGATCGAACCATCAGAACTTGCCGACGCCCGCATGCGAATCTTCAATGCCGACGGCAGCGAAGCGGGCATGTGCGGCAACGGCTTACGATGTGTTGCCAAGTATCTCTACGATCATGACATTGTGCGCAGGAGCCAACTGACGATCGAGACTGGTAGCCGATGTGTGACAGTGGATGTTGAAGTACGCGATGGCCTTGTTGACCGCGCGCGGGTCGACATGGGGGCACCCGTGTTGGCGAGCGCGGAGATTCCCACATCGTTGCCGGGGGATCCTCCGGTGAATGTGGTCTTGGATGTTGACGGAAAAACGTACTCTCTCACGTGTGTCTCGATGGGGAATCCGCATTGTGTGTTGTTCGTTGAAGCGATTACGGACGAACTGGTGACTGGACTGGGTCCTCGTCTTGAACACCATGTTGCGTTCCCGGAACGAGCCAATGTTGAGTTCGTGCGCGTTGTTTCAGCGAACGAAATCGAGATGCGTGTCTGGGAGCGTGGCAGCGGAGAAACCAGGGCGTGTGGGAGTGGTGCATGTGCGGCCGTGGTGGCCGGTGTGTTGTGCGAACGGCTGGAACGCAGCGTGGCTGTCCATCTGCCGGGTGGTGACCTGGATGTGGAATGGGATGCGTCCGGAAGTGTTTTTCTGGCCGGTCCGGCAGTCGAGGTATTTGCTGGCGAGTGGCCCTAATGCAATCGTTCCCGGCTCCCCGCTTGCCGACGGCCACCTTCGGGACCCTGCTTGCCGACAGGCACTTTCGGGACCATGCTTGCCGAGAGGCACTTTCGGGACCATGCTTGCCGAGAGGCACTTTCGGGACCATGCTTGCCG
>JBDOMX010001231.1:0-12472 GCA_039831615.1 Planctomycetaceae bacterium | reverse complement strand
CATAAAAGAGGTCAATTACTGGCTCCGAAAGCGAAACTTCAATCGATCAAAAGCCCTCTCTGCGTAGACAATTCTCTATGTCTGCGAATCAAGCTCGGTTATTTAGATATGACGCCTCATGATGTCGAGCGTTGAGTATTCAGTCTGCAGAAACGACCTGCCTGTCGATGACCGGCAGATTCGTCGCCGGCTGATTTTGTTTTTACTGGTCGGCGGATGCGTTCTGCTCGGATTAGTCTTTCCATTTCCAGTCGGTGGACGGATGTGGAGTCATTTATTTGACCTGGCACATGCTCCCGTGTTCTGCCTGTTGCTCGTCGTGTCTGCCGGACTGTTAGATCCCGGCAGCATTGGACTGTCTCCACGCTTCGTGAAGGTTCGTAAGCTGACCGCTGGAGAAACCATGGTGCTTGCCGGTGGATGTTTGCTGCTGGGCTGTCTGGGGGAGTTTCTGCAGATATTTGTCGGACGCAGTCCAAGCGCTTCCGACCTGGCAGCAAATGCAGCTGGTGTGCTCACTGGCGTGCTGTGGATGCGGAGTTGTCGTGCGATTGGAGGTCAGCGACTGCTGCTTGTGTCTGCGGCGTTGATTGTGCTGGTTTCGGCGATGGTGCGCCCCGCGCTGGGCGTTTGGGGTGCCATTCAGCAGGCATCTGATTTTCCGGTGCTCGCTTCATTTGAACGTCCAGTTGACCTTGGCGCATGGGCAGAGATTGGTTCATCCATGCAGCGAACCGCCGAATGGTCAAGCGACGGCACTCACTCACTGAGTGTGAATCTTTTTCCCGGGCGATTCTCAGGTGTCAACATGATTTGGCCGATGGGTGACTGGCGCGGTTATGACAGACTGAGCTGGGATATTCGCAACACCTCCACAACCTCTGTGAGGTTAACTATGAAAATCAATGATCGGCAACATGCTCGCGAAGGATTCGATCCACAGGATCGATTTGAATTCAGCTTCGTAGTCGCACCGACGGCTGTTCATTCACTGTCGGTGGACCTAAACGACGTTTTTACGGCTCCGAACACACGAACCATGTGCATGGATCAGATTGCTGCAGTTGAACTGTTTGCTGTGAATCTGCAGCAGAGCCATACATTGATGCTGGACCATATGCGGCTGGCGAAGGTCGAGAATTCGACCACATCCGAGCCGAACGCAGCATTAGAATAACGAACAGCTCGATCCCATGGATCAACACGGAAGATTGAAGACCTGGTCTCAGTTTTCGGTATCGATGTCGACAATCTGGGTTTCTCGAACCTGCAGCAATGAAGCCGGCAGTGGATTGCTTGCTCATTGCGCGAGCCGCAAACAGGTGTTCAGTGCCGGTTCCCTGCCGTATCCGGCAGAAACGTCGCTTGATTCCACGAGATAGGCCTGGAATCGCGATTGACACCGTGAAGCCACAGCGGCTATAGCTCTGCTGATATGTGTATTCGCACGTGACCGCGCCGGCAAAGGAAATCGTATTCACTCGCGACGTGCTGTCCCGTCTGAAATCCAGGCGATGTTGTGTGTTCCACGGAGGGAACTCCCGATGCGTGTTTTTTCTCTCAGTTTGTGTTTCCTGGCTGGTGTCGGCTGTGGTTCCGAAGATTCTGTCACTCCGGGGCAGCCGCCCGGAGTAACATTGTCCCTCGGGAACCCCACCGCAGATCACGATGTCACTGTTGCCGCGACGATCCTGGACGCAGATCAGCAGCAGGCGGTCGAACATTTGATTGCGACTGCTCGGCAGGCGCTTGATGGCCGCCAGGTCCCTCGCGCGATTGAGGCCCTCAGTCAGGCGATAGGTATTGACCCCTCAGACTCACGGCTGTTTCGCATGCGTGCCAATGTGTATGCGTCTTCCGGCGAGTTGGCCAGTGCTCGAGCTGATTTCAGTTCAGCCATCCTCAATGACCCGGCGAATGCGGAATTGCACAACGTTCGCGGCTACTTTCTGATGACCAATGGGGTGACGGAAGACGCTCTTAAAGATTTTGGCGAGGCGATTAAACTGGATCCCAAGCTGGCGGTGGCCTGGAATAACTCTGGCCTGATCCGTTTGCAACAGGGCGACTATGAGAATGCTCTGAAGCAGTTTAGAGCGGCTGTTGAACTTGATCAGGATTATGCTGACGGCTGGAATAACATTGGGTTTGCCTTGATGAAACTGGACAAGGTAGAACAGGCTCTGCCGAACATTGAACGGGCGATCGAACTGAATCCCGGCTATGTTGCTGCCTGGAACAACCGGGGGCTGATCAATTTACAGTCAAAAGACTACGAAGCGGCTTGCACTGCATTTACGAAAGCAATTGAGCATGCAGACCTTGACCCACGGTGGTACTCCCACAGGCAGGTCGCGCTGCGGGAGCTCAGGCGTTTCGATGACGCTGCCGCCGACCAGCGGACGATTGCGTGGATCGGGCGTCTGTCGCAGTTGAATCAACATCTGAACCGCGACGGGAAGGACGCGACTCGGTGGATCGCGCGAGGGGACTGTCTGGCAGAAGGCAAGAGGTATGCTGCCGCCATCAGCGACTATACGACTGCCCTGGAGATCGAGCCGGCGAATACCCATGCTCTCAATGCGCGTGCCAGGATCCAGGCTATGAATGGCGAACTGCAGAAGGCATTGGACGACTGCGAACAGTCGATCTTTATTCGACCAACTCTCGAGGCGCTGTCAATTCGTGGCGACGCATGGCTGGCCATGGGCAATCTTGATCAGGCGATTGAGGACTTCGAGTCTGCGCGTCGCATGGATGAAACTCTGGCAGATGCATACCGGCAACGCGCCGAACACCGGAGCAGCACTGGTGATCATGCCGCAGCCGCCCAGGACTTGAAAACAGCTCGACGAATTGAAGATGCTTTGGCAGGCCGACTTCCGGCGGAAAACACCGAGCCCATTCCATTTCCTGAGGTCGAATAGCTTCAGCGTCGGTCTGGTACCGAAATCACCGTGGCCAACATATTTTTACCGGCGGGATCCCGGGTGAGTTTCCCGGAAGATCATCTGTAGTCCTGTTCCCTTGCGACATCCGCCGCTGCGGAAAGTCCGTGTCGGCTCTATTCGCTGCGAAGTGGTCGCTGCATGAGCCCCTCGGTGGCCGCCTGAGCTGACTGTCCGTCGAACAAAACACGGCAGACTTCTTCCACGATCGGCATGTCGAGCTGGTGCTGATGGGCCAAACTTCGGACGCTGCGCGCGGTAAACACGCCTTCAGCGACTGCATTCATTGAGGCTTCGATATGATCCAAAGTCCATCCCTGTCCAAGCAGGTCCCCAACGTGGCGATTCCGACTATGCTGGCTGCTGCAGGTGGCGATCAGGTCTCCTATACCGGCAAGGCCGTACAGGGTTTCAGGCAATACTGACATGGCCTGACAGAATCTTGCCATTTCCGCGAGGCCACGCGTAATCAGAGCCGCTTTTGCGTTGTCGCCCAGCTGCAGCCCGTCACAGATACCTGCGGCAATGGCGATTACGTTCTTCAGGGCTCCGCCCAACTCCACACCCGTAATGTCCGCGTTGGAATACACTCTCAGGGTTTCCCCGGATAGCGCATCTCGGACCCGTTCGGCCTGCGCCAAGTCGTCGCAGGCGGCAACAACTGACGTTGGACGACCCCTGGCCAACTCTTCGGCGTGGCAGGGACCACCCAGTGCCACGACTGGTCGGCGTCCCAGCAACTCCTGCAGAATCTGGCTGGGACGGATCAGTGTCCCGACCTCAATGCCCTTCGCAGCACTGATCAGTAGTGCGGTTGGCGGGATATCGCTGCTCAAAACTCTACAGGCCGATCGAATGGCTTTCGTGGGGATGCATATCAGTACAATGGTGGCATTCGGCAAGACCTCAGCCGAGTTGGCAGACACCCGAACGGCATCAGGCAGAATGACCCCCGGGAGCAGGCGGCTGTTTTCACGGGTCAGTCCGATATGCGCGGCGAACGTGGGATTCCGGACCCACAATCGCACGCGGTGATCGAGGTTGCTGGCGAGAATCGCTGCGCAGGCCGTTCCCATGGCTCCACCACCCATCACTGCGATTACCTCTGATGGACGGGCATTGTCGATTTTTTCCGTCATCAACCGTCCCATCGTCTTGGGTATGTTGTCGCAGGGCATCGAGTTGTCGGAGGCTGCATGACCGTTGCGTGCCATGCAGGCAATGTATTCATGGCAACCCCATTCGAACAGCGTGTCAATTGTCATTCGGCCAGCGAATAGTGTTTGCCCGCTGCGTAATTGCAACCCAGAGTCCACTCGAGAAACACAGGACACTTTTCGTGTTCCCTGCGTTTGCTTCCAGAGGGGAATCCTGACATGTTGCAACAGATCGATGAGTCGGACATGGAGACGCCCTTCCAGGATCGCCGAGGCTCCGAAGCGAGCTGTGAAGGCGGCCAGGAACGACGTCAGTTTCGCGATGGCGACCGTTCAGCTCGGCCGGAAGTCGCCGAACTGGCGGATGCAGTCGACAGCTACAAAGTGCGGAATCACCGCCGCTTCATCACATTCGAAGAGTTGTTCAATGTGATGCAGGAACTGGGATACCACAAATAGACAGCTTTCCGATTGTTGTATTGGATGACCGGCTTGAATGTCATTTGTGCCACGAGCGTCGTTCTGCTGGATTCGGTACCGATTCTGTTCATCGGACCGCACAATTGACATGACCGGATTATTTCCGCATCCGCTCATGTCACTTTTAACAGCCCCGCTTCTCCAGAAGGGAAAGTCCGGAATCCCGCACGATTGTGTGGAAGACTGACGTTGTCAGGAGAGGTTTCCATCGAGCATCATCGACGGAGCCACCTCACAATTTCGGACGAACCATTCCTCAATCGATCGGCGATCGTTCCGGTCGGTAAGGTTCACGTTCTTCCCCCCCCCTCCCCCAGGCGTGCAAGGGTAAATCATGTTGGAGACCAGCTCCGAACTTGTTGTGACTGATCGTCGCGGAAACAGTAAAGAACGACGAATACGGAATGTTCAACGACAGGACGACCTTCTCAGTGAGTCAAACTCTGATGACAAGGTTGAGGTGATTGATCGTCGCAAGCAGGAACGCCGCCGGCAGATCGATCCGACCACCTGCGAACGTGATTATTCCATCAATGAAGTGGAATTCATGCGAGCAATGGATAAATACAAACGCAAAAGCGGCCGTCCGTTTCCGACATGGAGCGAAGTCCTGGAGGTCCTGATGAGTCTTGGCTACCGTAAGGTTGCCGAACCCACTGAAATGCACTGGCGGTCGTCTGCCGACTGAGCGCGAGCTCTGCTTACGGCTACAGGCTGCTGTGTCCCCGGAACTCAGGACGTGCATGAGGCGGTCACTACCCGTCGCGGCCGAATACCATGATAGTGATGTCGTCGTTCTGAGCCCGACCGGCAGCATGGCTCCGTACATCGGCCAGCAGCGCCCTGCACAGTTCTTCCGGAGTGCAGGTGCTGTTGCCGACGAATTCTCTCACGCGATCCTTGCTGTACAGATTTGACTCGGGATCCATGGCTTCATCAACGCCATCCGTGATCAGTACCCAAGTGTCGCCGGGTTCAACCTTGTATTCCTCGACGTCGTAAGGATAGTCCTGCATGATTCCCACTGGGATACCGACTGATGCGTCGTCGACTTCGTCCACATTTCCGGCTGCCCGGCGAATGAGCGGAGACATATGCCCGGCGTTGGCAAACGTAAACGTGTTTTTCCTGAGATCAATAACGCCGAGGATGAATGTGACGAATCGTCCTTCGACCATCTTGTGACACATGTGGTCGTTGATTCTGCGGATGGCCACGGAGATGTTATCCGTGAAACTCAGAGTGTTTTGCACGACGCTCGAAATTCGGGACATAATTAATGCGCCGGGGACGCCCTTCCCGGCTACGTCACCGAATGCGACACAGACCTTGGTATCACTGATCTGGAAGCAGTCGAAGTAGTCACCACCAACTGCCTGAGCAGCGTCATACGACGCGTAAAAGCAATAGCCTTCGATTTCAGGTAGCTGCTCCGGAAGCAGTGCACGCTGCACGTTCCGAGCGATGCCCATTTCTTTGTCCTGTTTTTGCTTCTCCAGATGGGAAACAAGCAGACGTGTGTTTTCATAAGAGTGAGCTGCCTGGGTGGCGACGGCCAACAACAGCTGCAAATCATCTTCGGTGAATCGCTTGAGTGGGTTCTGAGTGTCCAGGCTGATGACGCCGAAAGGATGGTCTTCAAGATTTAAAAGCGGGACACACATCATCGAGTGGATGGTGAGGCTGGAAATCGATTCACTGGCACTGAAACGGGAATCACTCGCAGCATCGGCGGAAAGAATGCCGCTGCGGTCATTGAGTACACGATCGAGAATTGTGCGACTCATGCGCACAGAATCATCAAACGAATCGTCTCGATGCTTTTGAGCCACCGGGATCAATGGCGCCGATGTGTCATCCTTGATCATGATCATGCCACGATCAGCCTGCGGGAAGATGTCGAACAGTGTGTCCAGGATCCTTGGAGCAATACTGGTGAGCTCGACCGTCCCGGACAGCGCCTCGTTGATTTTAAGGATCCCACGAAGTTTGTCTTCGGGCCGAACCTGCAGGAACCCATAGCCGCAGGCGGCCGCCGATCCCATGATGGTGCTTGTGTCGCCATCATTCAGTTCGATGCCTGTGGTGAGCTCAAATTTGTCGGTCCCTGCCTGACTGCTGGTGTCCTTCTCGAATCGTAACTTCATGGGTCCGAGTTTAATGCGGTCACCGTTGCTCAGCACCTGAGGGGAATTGGCTTCCAGTTGCTTGCCGTTGACAAAAGAACCGTTTCCGCTGCCCAGGTCTTCCAGAAGAATCCGGTCGTTGTCACACATCAGTTGTGCGTGAAATCGCGACACCATTCCCGAATCAAGATGGACGTCGCAGTTCGGGTGCCGTCCCAGTTGGACAGGGAAGCGAGTCAGTTCATATGGTGTTGCTTTACCATCCAGCAACAAAACAATGCGCGCCATCTCAGGCTGTCTCCACCGAAACGTCTTAAGTCAGATCACAGGGAATAACTGTGAAAACTGCAAGTGTGGCGGTTATTGACCTGAATTTCATCAGAACTTGGGTTCAGTTGGGGGAAATGGCCGGTTTCACAGGTCGGAAACCAGTCGTGCCGGAAAGAATCGGCCTGTCCTCCATGCCCGTGTCGGACTGTTCATGATTCTCATGTGCCAAATACCGTTTCTACGTTCCCTCGCAGGATCTGACGTCCCAGATCGACGGCCTGCTGCACCGTCCACCTGCGGTCCCTCACAAAATCCGCAGCGAGCACTCGGGCCAGAATACGGCGATACATAGCGAATTTCGGTAGCGCAAACTCCAGCTTGTACATGTCGCTGTAGTAGCCAATCTGTTTGCTGCGAGGTACCGCCTGCAGCCGACTGCGACAGTCCTGTTCAATGAAGGCAGGAATATTGGAATACCACCAGTGCCCGTTTGGCAGCACGTTTGGGAAGATCCACGCGTAGCTGACCAGCTCCTGGCTGCTCGTTTCTGAGAGAACTGACGTCGGGAATACGACCTGAGGAAACGCGTTGAACAGCTGTCGATATTGAATCAGCGAGACACGCTTGTCGTACAGATCCCGTCCCTGATACACACCGCTCTCGTAGATGTTCCGATTGACACCAATCATCAGGTCGAAGGGAATGTTGCGATCCGCACACTGCTGTGTAAGACTCCAGAAAACAAAGCAACTCAGATCAGTTTGCTCTGCTGCGTCCAGCGGATGATCTGTTGCGACTTTACCCAAGACTGTATCGGCGCGAGAATCACTGACGGCCACTGGAGAAAAATCCGGCGGCAACGAAATGGCACAGGCGCGTGCATTGTTGTTGAGAAAATGGTCGAACAGCGCTGCCAATGCCCGTCGCATTGTTTGTGAATCTTTGGCGTTCACTCCGGTCGCCTCTGCAAGCCGTTTGCGGACTTCAGATTTTCCAAAGTGGAAGACCAGATCGTCTGTACGCAGACATGGAACATAGAGCTGAGTGTCAAAGCCCGTGAGCGGGTCGTCGAAATCGTTCGTCAGGTAAACCTGATCCAGTCCGCTCTTTTCCAGCACGGTCGATTCCCAGGACTTTTCCTGCATAAGCCGCTGGGATGAATCGTAAAGTGCTTCCCAGTTGGATTCTGTGATGAGCCCGTCTTTGAAATCGAAGAAGACCTCGCACATCTCCAGCAGCCAGCTGTACTGGACAGTATTCTCAATCGTCGCCAGCCATGGCACCAGCCGAGCCACCTTTTCTTTGGGATCGATTCCAGGCTCTTCGATCTGGTCCGTTGGCAGGCCAGCCGAATGAGCCAGTTCCGTGTAGTAGTGGTACCCCAGAATATCGGCCAGTGTGTCGGACGCTGGAGCATGAGGGTTGATGTGTGTGTGTGGATCGATCAGGCGCAATGATTCCAGCGCAGTGAGAATCTCAGCAGTGACTGACATTGACGGACTTTCAATTAAGCTTCGTATCCGCGGGATTCGACGGTGCGGGAGTTTTCTTACGGTCGGACAGCTTCACCGCCATTGCGTGCAGAATGCAGGGCGGCATCGAGAATCTTCTGAGTCTGCAGCGCGATTTCAGGCCAGTGGGCATCTCGCTGGCCTGAGTTGACGAGTTCCGCAAAATGTCGGAAGAGCCTGGTTTCCTGAGCATCGGGTGCGTTATTGGCATACTCGTTCACGCTGACTCGCCGCGTGTGACGTGCCATGTTAAAGCGACATGCATCAACTTCGAATTCATGATTGGACACTTCAAAGGCCAGCTCGCGGTCGAAAAAGGGCAGCACATAGTCATTGAGCTGAAGATCCCCTTTTGCACCGCAGACGACGGCCAGTTGCTGGTTGTTGGCCCGAAACGAATTGAAAAACGACGCTGACACGCCGTTTTCATAGTGGAGTTCTCCCTGAAACTCGACCGGAACAACGTCCGGACTGTCAGCACGTTGAATGCTCTGCAGGGTGCGACCGCGGACTTCGACTGGCATTTCGTATTTCATTACCCATTGCGAGAATCGAATTGTGTACCAACCCAGATCACCGAGACAACCAGCCGGTTCCAGACCCCGGCTTCCGCGAATGTTCGATGAGAAGAAATCATCATCCGCACAAAAGCTGAAGTGACTGACAATGCGCCTCAAGGGGCCGATACTGATACCATCGTCGAGGATTCGCCGGATGGCCGGCAATCGTGTGCTGTGCATAAACATGACGCCGTCCATGAACTGCACTTGATTGGCATCGCAGGCCTCGACAATCGCCTCCACCTCGTTGGCCGTTATTCCGCAGGGCTTTTCGACCATCACGTGCTTGCCGGCGTTTGCCGCTTTGATGACCCACTCCGATCGCAGCCCCGTTGGCAACGGCACGTACACGGCGTCGATATCCTTTCGGGCAAGTAATTCGTCATAACTGCCCACGGCATCAACGGAATGAGTTACCGGAACGGATGCCTGACATCCATCAATAAACTCCTGAGCGGTTTCAGCTTTGCGGCTGGCGACTGCAACGACTCGACCGTTTCCCGACAGAGCAATGGAATGCCAGTTTTTCCTGGCGATGTTGGCGGTACTCAGGATTCCCCAGCGACAAGTAACTTCAGACATGCGGTGCTCCGACGGCAACAGAGAAAATGAATTGAAGGCTGATATCTCGATCAGTCGGTGGAGAATCGTGTCGAAAAGTGAGACGGTTCTCAAGTGACCACAGGGACAACGTGGACCAGCTGCACGACCTAAGGTGTGACAGAGTCGGCGTTTGCCGAACGTCGCGCCCTTGACAGGTCCTTCGATTGTCAGGCGGCGACTTATCACGTTTCACATGATTCAGTTGGCCAGCCTCCTGCCGCCGAAGGATCGAAATTCAAGCCGGTCCGTGCAGTGATTCCGGAACGCGCTCGTGATTTCGCAAACACCCTGGCCGGACCTGTGATGCACTCGAAGGAAAGCGGTCAATGGGTTGGTAGTGTCGATTATCGACTGGCCGACAGAAATACACCGACCAGCAGGTCATAGGCAGCGTGGCAGCCCACGGTAATTCCGAAGCCACGCACAAGAAAAACGGCCGCGAAAAACATTCCCGCAGCGGTCCGGAACGAAAATGTGAACAGATTAAAGGCGTCGGCGGCCGGACCGATGTGGTGAGCCAGAGCAAATACGAAACTGGTCGAGATCGCTGACATCACTGCCGCCCAGCGTGAGGGGAATTCCAGGACCCTGAAGACGCCGAAGGAAGCAGGCAACAGCACCAGTCGGAAGACCACTTCTTCGTAGACTCCTGCCCCGATATACGAGACGGCACGTGTCACCGTCCCATTCACTGCCAGCAGGCGTGGATCGTTTTCAGCCATTTGAAGATTGATGAACACTAAATGGTGCAGCTGCCCTACAGCAACCAGTGCCACCGCCAACAGAACGCTTTCCGCCAGCATGCCCACCTGCGTTTCGAGACGAATGGTCCAGGGATAGCGGCGAATCAAGTGCCAGCTGAGCAGGATCGCAATTACCAGCGTTGGCAGTAGCAGAATCCGGCCTGGTCCGGACGGCACCAATACGGATCTCAGCCAATAGTCTGCACCATTTCGCAGGCCGTTCGAGCCTGGCTGCGACAGCATCACGATTCCTGCCTCGTAAATCGCAATCCACGGGAGCAGAAACAGCAGGGACGTCAATGGGCGTCTGGTATCAGACCAATAGTCTTCCGTTAGTGAAGGGGTTGTGGTCATCGTTTTGGGCGACTCACTCAAGTTGACGAGTCCAGACCGACGTGATGCTGCTGCAGCATCTTTCCCCGTACAGGCAGAAATTGCCGAAGATTCTCGCGGAGCTGGCTATGTTGTTATCCGATCATCGACTGCATCTGCGACAGTCGTTGAAGGAATTCCGGACGGGCAGTCTGGGAAAACAGTGGTGATCGGCGACAGCCTTGGGGTTGGTGATCACGGGTCTGCCAGGTTTGCTCCAGATGTGACCGGAGTGCTGCAGATACCGAATGTGACTCGCCGATGACCATCCAAACGTCGCTCAGCGGCGTGAGCGAATGGGAGGCGAACGTCGGAAATGCGGGAAAACACCTTCGACCCAATGACTTCAGCGGACGCGGTCACTCAACTGCTCGAGCAGAATCCTCTGGACGAAACGTCACGGGCGCACGCTTTGCCATCGGTGGCGGCAGTGATTGAGATTGCCCACGACCTGCGAAGCCTGATCTTCCCGGAAATATGGCTAAGCCCATCGACAGAACCGTTGCCGGCAGCCCTTGAACGATGTTTCCTGAGAGTTGAACGACGGTTGAGTGCGCAGTTTGCCATGGGGCTGAGGCATGCCAAATCGTCGGATCTACGGATTCATGGCGCAGCCCTCGAAGTGGAAAAAACTGCCGAACAGTTAACCGGGCGGTTTATGAGCATTCTGCCGCAGTTGCAGACAATGCTGAAGGCCGACATCAGAGCGGCATTTGACAGGGACCCCGCTGCGAAAACGCGCGACGAGATTATCATCTGCTACCCGGGTATTCAGGCGGTATTGATTTATCGCCTGGCGCATGCACTCCTGACATTGGGGGTTCCGTATTTACCTCGAATTCTGACGGAGTGGGCGCACCGTGAGACGGGAATCGACATTCATCCCGGAGCCCGGATCGGACCGAGCTTCTTCATCGATCACGGCACTGGAGTGGTGATTGGTGAAACCTGTGTGATCGGTTCCTCGGTGACCCTCTACCAGGGAGTGACTTTGGGCGCCTGGTCTTTTCCACGTGATGATGAGGGCAGGTTGATTCGTGGGAAGAAGCGGCACCCTACCCTCGAAGACGGTGTCACCGTATATTCGAACGCCACAATCCTGGGAGGCACAACCGTGATCGGTGCCGGGTCACAGGTGGGTTCCAGCGTGACACTCAGCCGCAGTATTCCGGCGAATACGATCGTGACGATTGAGGAGCCGTCGTTGCAGTTTCGCAATGCGGGTTAACTGAGCATCACGTCTGTCCTCCTGACGACCGTGATCCTTCGTACCATGACGCATGGCGACGTTGGCCGCAATTCTACCTCTCGTTTAAGCTTTGAACAGCGTTCGCACAGGACCGGCGCGCCCTGACAGGAATGGATTCGGGTGCCACGCTGCGGCAGAGGCAACTTTCGATCAACCGGATCCCGAATTGACCTGGCATGCACGCTGGTAATCTGCCCTGCGTGTTCGCTCATTATGGGTCTGGGGGGCAACGCCCGTCAGGTGTGATATTAGGAGGGATGCGTTGAGATTTCCGGTTGGGCCGGACGTGTCAGTTCAAACTGAAGAACTATGCATGCGTTGTGTAGCAGTGACAGTGATTGATTCATCCTCACCATCGGCAGAAGCCGAAATGTACGAGTGAGACGTCTGTTTTCGTCTCGTTGCATCGTCGGCCGAGATACTTCGGAGGCCGTAAAGGCCAGAGAAGTTTCG
>JBDOMX010001053.1:0-2807 GCA_039831615.1 Planctomycetaceae bacterium | reverse complement strand
AGTCGATACAGACGCTGGGGTGTTCCCCCCGTTTTCCTCCCATCGTATTCAATGAGTCGTTGATTCAGGAGGGCCGAGCGGACCTCGTTATGTTCGCGTTCGCTCCACGGATGTCGGCGGTTCAGTTTCCAGAACGGCATCCAGGAATCGCCGTGCTTCTCGTTCCATTGCCGAAGTGACCCGAGGACCACTTTGCAGCGTGCACCGAATTCGTTTTCGCTGATATGGTCGCCGGCCATGAACAGCATCCGCCGGGTCTGGTGCTCGACAAATTCCCACGCCCACTGTGCAGCAGGCTTCTGAATCACTGGGTTCTCGTGGTTTTCGCTGCAGGCGTAGATCAGGGCGAGCCGCCTGGCCTTCTCGTTTGCGCGGGCCCAGATCGCCATGCCAGCGGGATCGTCCCGGTCTTCGGCCAGCGAATATTGGTCGTCAGCGTGGATGCGGAGCTGACGCAGCACATCAGCGGCCTCCGGAGTGTGCAGCACGACCTTCGGAACAGGATGCCAACGCTCGAGATT
The DNA here is from genome assembly GCA_039831615.1 of Planctomycetaceae bacterium. Classification (GTDB taxonomy): domain Bacteria; phylum Planctomycetota; class Planctomycetia; order Planctomycetales; family Planctomycetaceae; genus S139-18. Next base: position 2,286 of record JBDOMX010001053.1, on the reverse strand, counting down.
TCCCTGCTGACCGGGACGCTGCTCGGCCCACCAGCTGGCGACATCGAGAACCGACTGCGGCAGATTCCGGACAGCGGCGTCCTGACCCTTTCCCCGACGTTGGGTCTCCAGTACGAGCATTCGCGCGAAGAAACCGTTGGTCAGCATTTTCAGCGACAGGGCTTCATAGTAGTGCTTGGGGATCGCCGTGCCGAAAATGCAGAGACACGGTTGATCGATGACGCCCGTCTCCCTGCCGGCCTTCACCCGCATTGGATAAACCGAACTGCTGCTCGTGTACATCTTGAGCAGCACGTTCATGACGCCTTCATGCCTGGCATCCCGTGCCTGATTAATCTTAGTCATCAGGCCATCTATCTCGTCCGTCTGAAACAGAACGGACGGATTCAGGAACAGACGGTCTTCGATGCCTTCGCCGCTAGCGAACGCGTCGCCCAGACAGTCAATGAGCCCGACTTCGAACAGGATTCGCTGATTGACCTTCCGTGGGAAGTCCTTGCCAGCCCCTGAATTTGCCAGACCGAGAACATACAGGTTTGTTCGATTGTCAGCTTCATCACGCACCTTGCGACTGGTCAGCAGGCTCTGCAGCGCGATCGCGCCACAGAAAGCCAGTGCAGGTTCCGGGTAGGGCGCGGAGGCCAACGTGTAATCAATCACGTCATTGATAAAGCCTGGAACCCGGAGCAGGTGGACGGGAATCGGTCCCGGATCGGCGTGTTCGCTGGGAGATTCAGGTTCGTCCCGATACATCTGGTCCCAGTGGTTTTCCGTCAGCGCGACAGCAACCTCATCGGGAGCATACTGGGCTACGCTGGCGGCGATCCGTTGAACTTCACGCCTGTCGAGGGGCGGGATGCAGCGATCGACATTCGCTCGTTCCATTGCCGCCACGATTTCAGCCTCTGACATCCCCACACGGCGCATCGTGCCCGCCAGTCGCGCCAGTGTGGCGTTTCGTTGACCGGATGGAATTGCGTTGCCGGGAGAGGTATGCGAGGCGACGGAGGCCAACGTCGTCCGCCGTGAGCTGCCTCCAGAGCGAGCCGTACGTGACGGTGGCGTTTCGGCCAGACCATCCAATATCTTAATCAACCAGTCCGGAGGCTCCGGTAAGTTCTCCGGAGGAACATGGAGTTCCAGTCCTTCCGCCCAGCGATAAACTTTCCCGCCCTCAAGCACTGACGGCGCAACGACTACGTAGCCCCCCTCAGCCCGCGTGTCGACGTGGCTGGCCAAGCGACCGCTGGTGTTCCGCCAGCTTTTGTCAGCCGGCTGCCGGAACAGGTACTGCCGTCCTGAATTGGCCGTCAGCGACAATGGTGCCACATCCAGTTCCGCCACGCGATCCGGCTGATCGGCGAGCCAGGTGGCTCCTTGATCAACGTCGATCACCGCCAGTCCACTGGTGGCGATGCCAATGTTTGCGTTCGGCCGCTGTGTCCACCACTGGTCGACCTGTCCAACATCCAGCGTTGCTTCCAGGTGCCCGTGTTTTGTCAGCGGCTTCTTTGATCCGGGGGCACACGGAAAGACAGGGTAGCCGAGTTTCGCATAACGCAGTGCAGAGTTGTGCAGCAGGCTGATGTGTGGTTGACTCTCGTTCATCAGACCATCCCCCTTAAAGAAACACACCAACGACAGCAGCGAATAACGAATTGCAGAGAAGGAAATCCATGCCGTCCTGGAAGATCAGCGGAGCGTTCAATTCGAAGGCCGACCGGACATCGGTCGTGGAATAGATCTGGTTGGATTTGTTGATTGACCACGTCCGATGCTCGTGGAAGCTTGGGCACATAAGGGCCCGGCGAATGGCCGTCAGACGGGGAAAGGAAAGCGAAACGTTTGCAAGCTGCCGCTCGTCGAAAGACTGCTCGAAAAACAATGCCGCAAGGAGTTCGTAGTTGACGACGAAGCTGCATTCGCGATTCGGAGACTTCTCTGGTGCGGCCACATCCCTGTCGAAATTGCCATCGAACGAATCGTTTTTGAAATTTGAGTTGAAACACGGATCCGCAGAGCTGAATCGCAACAAGAACAATTCCGTTGACCATCAGGACGGCAACTCCTCTTCGTCGAAGGTGGCACTGCATATGGGCGACGCTTCGGGCAACGGGGCGAGTAAATAGCCAACGATGCGGTCGTACTTTTTGCCTGCTATGCTTCGGACAACAATCTTTTCGGTCTGGCACAATGCGCCGGCTTCGGCAAGCTCCACCGCTCGTTCAGCCGTGTCGGGGACAGGATCGTGAGACCGTCGCTGCCACCAGGCGACCGCTCTATCTC
>JBDOMX010000264.1:0-12481 GCA_039831615.1 Planctomycetaceae bacterium | reverse complement strand
CCGCCGCACTCAGCCATCCCAACATCGTGCAGGTCTATACCATCGGAGTGGAAGGAGAGTATCACTTCATTGCCCAGGAATATGTGCGCGGCAATGACCTGGCCTCCATCCTGAAGACTCAGGGGCCTCCGCGACTGCCCGCGGCACTGCAAATCATGAAGCAGATGGCTGCGGCCCTGGCGGCCGCCGGTAATGCCGGCATCGTGCATCGCGACATTAAGCCGGATAACATCCTGGTTGACCAAAAAGGCATTGTCAAAATTGCGGATTTTGGTCTGGCTCAGCTGCAGGAACAGCCCGGTGACAGTGGTCTGACTCAGGAAGGAACGACTCTGGGGACGCCGCTGTATATGAGCCCCGAACAGGTCCGTGCCGAAGAACTGGATCCGCGGTCCGACATTTATTCACTGGGGATCACCTGTTACCAGTTACTGTGCGGCCGCACGCCGTTCAGCGGCAAGACGGCAACCGGCATCGCAGTGCAGCACGTCACGACAATGGCTCCTCCCCTTTCGGAAGAGAATCCCGATCTGCCGGACGTCATCTGTCGGATGGTGCACTGCATGATGGCCAAGCGGCGGTCTCAACGATACCAGTCGGCGACTCAGGTTCTGACCGATGTGAAGGCACTGCAGACGGCGCTGAAACAGAAACGTTCCCTGGAACTGGTGCGATTGCCGGAATTGTCGCGCATTGAGAAACTGGCGGACGACCCCGAGGCTGATTCCGACCAGGAGACGGCGGCACCGGACGACTCATCCATCACAGCCACCGACTCGTTCGCGGTCATTGACCTTGTCCCTGTGAAGTCGCGCAGGGTGTCGGTCCATCGGACAGCGGCGCTGGTGCTTGGCGATCGTCAGTGGGTCAGCCTGCCATCGTGGGAAGAATCCGATGAGGACGAAAGACGCATCGGACGGAATCGCCCGCAGTTCGAGGAAATGGATCTGACGCCGATGGTTGATGTCACGTTTTTGCTGCTGATTTTCTTCATGATTACGGCCGCGTTTGATCTGCAGAAGAAGTTCGATGTTGCGGCAGCGCGATCAGAAGAAGCATCGAACGTGGTCATTGTCGAGGATGTTGATGACCGTGCCGTGCAGGTAGAACTCGGACATGACAACGTTGTCTATTTCGGTGACGAGGTCGCCGAATCGTTTGAGGAAATCCGGGGCATGCTGCAGGCTGCCCGAAAAGAAAACTCAGAGCTGGAACTCCAGATACGCATCGATCCGGACTCCCGCCATGAAATGCGAATACGAGTACATGACGCAGGTGCCCAGGCGGGATTCACGCGAGTTCGCAGCGTCTCCGGAGCTGTCAACTGATGGCGTCGCCGCTGACGGTCCCATCGGGAATCCTCGCCAACCGGACAAAACTCAGTGTGAGTCATATGCTTAGCAACGTTCGAGTAATAACTGTCCTGTTTTGGCAGCTGATCATCACGGCGGAGCGTGATCGCGACATTGAGTTCGCGACAGTTATTACTCGAGCAATCCTTAGTCGAAACGATTCTGAATTCGGATGAACTGGAACGACAATTGTGTCGAAGCGTAAGCCGGAAAATAAACCTGTGAAAGTTGTCGAAGTTCCGGAGCCTGTGGAGGCTGCAGCGGACATCGACGACATGCGCACTGATGAGATTCGGGCGCGTGCTGAACGCCAGTTGCGGCGCGGTCGACTGTCTCGACTGAATGATCGGATCGCGGGCGGTCCGGCGCGCCCGGGCGAGCAGCAGATCTCTCGCTCACCGTTTGTACTGGGGATGGGTTTCGTCATTCTCGGACTGGGGATCGTGGCAGCTGTCTTCTTTTTACTGATTCGCAGTGGAAGTGAGGCACGGCAGCTCTCAGATGCCATGCAGGCCCTGGACGAATCGAGTTACAACGAAGCCGAATTTCTCTTTACGAGGTTTCTGACCAGCTATCCGCGCGGTGTCTCCAGCGAGACGGCACTCATCGGGCGTCATTCCGCTCGTATACGCAGGTACACGGAAGGAAAAACTTTCACTGTCGATTCCGTGGTCGAGGCGCGGCAGCGGCTGGATGAGTTCTTCCGTGAATGCCGAGACTTCGATGAATTCCGTAATGAACGTGAGAAGCTGATTGGTTATGCCAGAAAGATCACCCGCGCGGCGGCACTGGTGGCAATCGACAGCGCCAGCCAGCAAGCTCTTGATGCAAGTCTGGGCGCGATGGAGTTGCTGGACAGGCTGACGAAGGACGGTGACGACGTCACAGCGGAAACTCGTGAAGGACTGGAAACGCTGCAGCGGCAGGCGTCGGCAGAGATTTTAAAAAGCAACCGACTCAGCAAGGCGCTCGAAACCATTCGGCGGATGCTCGGTGAAGGAAATACTCTGGGGGCATTGGCCGAATACCAGGAACTCATCGAGCGATTTGATGTCCTCAAGACAGACCCTGACTTCCAAAAAGTGCTGTCGGACATCTGTGCCAAAGAAGTCGACCTGGTGGTTGCAGAAGACATCGGCACAGAAGCCTTCCTGTCCGACCCCGCCGTTGATCAGCGACCTTCCCTTTCTCTCAACCTGCGGACGACGGCCAGGTCTGATCTGGTGTCTCAGGGCCGGCGCGTTTTTGGGTGTGGCGGTGACGTTGTTTGTGCACTGGATTCCGAAACCGGAGATCTGATCTGGAAACGTGACATTGGTGGGAGCGCTCCGTTCGAGCCGATACAAGTCGAAGTTTCATCGCCGGCGTTGTTGCTTTTTCACAGCGAACGCAACGAGCTGATGCTGGTGCAGCAGTCGGACAATTCATTGATCTGGAGGCAGTCAATCGGGTCGGCTGCATCCGGTCCACCTTTAATCCTCAATCAACAGATCTATATCACGACGGCAGACGGGGACCTGTGGCAGATTTCTCTGGCTATGGGGCGGGCTGTCAGACGGGTTCGCTTCAATCAGCCGGTGCAGGGGCCGCCGGCCGTCAGCCGCGATCAAAACTCACTGATCATTCCTGGGGAAAGCGCCTTTGTGTACACGTTGTCGCTCCAGCCTCTCGAATGTCGGAAAGCATCCTGGCTCGGACACGGTAAGGGAAGTGTGGCCGCCCCGGTGGTCACGATGGGCGATCTGTTCCTGTTGTGCGAGAACCATTCGGTGGAGAATTCCCGTCTGAGGGCGCTGGAAATGTCGGGCGATGGCAGCCTGGTCGAGCGCGAACAGCGCACGGTGGTGGGGCAGGTCCTGGATCCGTGCCTGTTGCGAGGAGATCAGTTGTACGTTCCATCGACTCCCCAGCGGGTGACCGCATTTCGCGTCTCCGATCGGCCGGACAACGATGCGCTGTCACAGATCGGGACCAATCAGCTTGAGAATTCCGAGTTTACTTCGATGTTTCTTGTCGCGGGTCCTGGCGGAAACCTTTGGATGGGCAGTACGGCCCTGCGTCGTTTCCGAGTCACCTCGCAGGCAGTGTTGCTGGATGAGGCAGCAGTGGCCAAAGGCCAGCATCTGTATCCCATGCAGGTTGATGACGACAGCCTGCTGGTGACCACAACCGACCCGTATTCTGCATCCGTGTTTTTCACTCGAGTGAACCGGAATTCGATGACCGGTGTCTGGCGCACGGTGCTCAGCACCAACCTGGTGGCTGCCGGACAATCCACGTCGGGACGGTCTTTGATTGCGGTCAGCGACTTCGGCAGTGTGTTCCGGATTCCGGTCGACCAGCTCGACGAGTCTGGATTTCACACAACGGCTGTCGGCAGTCCCATTCGATTGCCGGATGGTCTCCGCGACCCCGTGGGAGGAACCGAACTTCCTGATGGTCGACTGGCCGCATGGTGTCGGGGCAAGAACCGATCACTGTGGACGTTCAGCCCTGCCGGGCAACTCGAGCAAAACTGGGATCGGGATCTGCCGGGGGTTCTGGAAGCGAATCCCGTGCCGCTGGCGGGCGGCCTCGTTGTTGCTTCGCCTGGTCGACTGACATTGACCGCCACCCGACAGAAGGCAGACGACTATCAGGTGTCCCGGGATCTGAATGCGGAATCATCGTGGAAGTCTCTGACGGCCATCAGCGATACTCAGCTGATGGCGATCAATTCCGACAACAAAATGGTTCAGGTTGAGTAGCGAAAGAATCCTCGACCTCACCTCGCCGAAGTCAGCGTCACGACCTTCGATGGAGAAACCGCGATCGCTCCCGTGGCGGGCGGCGACTACCTGTGTATTGCCACGACCGACGGACGACTGTTGTTGAGGAGATCATCAACGCTCGAACGAGTGCAGGAACGGGAACTTGGCGGCGTCGTCAGCTATCCGCTGCATATCGCCGCCGACCGTCTGTTCGTTGAGATTGACGATGATCAGGTCGAAGTCTTTGAACTCGACGATGAGCTGAATTCTGAAGGCACGTTTCCAAAGAACGGCTCCCGGCTGGTGGATGCTCCCCTGCCTCTGCCGAATGGTGGGTTTCTGGCAGCGTTTTCTGACGGGACGGTGATGAAGCTGGATGCGACCGGCCTGCCGATCGGCGAGCCGACCCTGCTCGGCCAGAAGATTCAGCGAGGCCCCATTGCGGTGGGCGGTTCGGTCATTGTGCTGGCGGCCGACGGAAGCTTGTACTCCCTGAACGATTTAGCGAACAACTAGTCTTATGAGATTCGGCCCCTGCGGAATCGCCACAGGACGGCATCACAGTGGTCGGACAGAGCTTCGGCGTATCAGTAGATAATCATGTTTCGTGGAATTCAACACTTTCTGTGGTCAAAGGACCCGACACCATTCGCCTGCCGAATTGCCGCGCGCTCGCGCACGCTGCAGCTCTGGATTCTGATGACTTCGATTGCAGTCCTCTGCCCCTTGTCAGTGACAGCGCAGACCGATGATACCTTTGAGCGGGAGGAACTGCCGAAGCTCGAAAGTATGCAACGGCCTCCTGGTTTTCGGGAGTTGATGGACTCGGACCGATTTGACTGGATTGTGCTGAAGGAAAGTGAAACCGTACTCGCCGTCATGGCACTGGAACCCAGACCTGACACATTTCGAAAACGAACCGAAGAACGAGCCACTCTTAATCAGCGCCGTCGACAGACTCCCGAGGAATCGGCCCGACTTGACGAACTGAGGTATCTGCAGGTCGAACCGCTTGATGGATCGGAGGGAGGACAGATCAGTTTCCAAGCGGTCCTGGACATCATCGGGATTGAGCAGCTCATGCTGGAACGCGTCGATCTGTTGATTGAGGAAGCGAAAACTCAGGAAGCTTACGACCTGTTGCAGCGTGTCGATTCCTGGCTGCCCGACTGGGAGGAGGCTGCTCCGCGATTCGTCCGGCTGCTCTTCAGAGAAACGCAGCTGCATATACAGGGCGGACGGCCTGTGGCAGCGCTGGCGTTGCTGGAGCAGATTCACGACCAGGACCCGAACTATCCGGAACTGTCGGAGGCGATGGGGCAGTTGCTGGACCCCTTGATCAGTCAGGCGGTCCGTGAGTCCGATTTTCATCGTGCGCGTTGGCTGATTCGTCGGCTGTCATCACGCTACAGCGACCATCCCGTCGTCGAGAACCGGGCCGGACAGCTGCTGGAACAGGCAGTGGAAAAGCTCGATGAAGCCGTCGGCCATTCAAAGAATGGCGAACATGAAGTGGCGAGCCGGATGGCTCTGGAGGCCGACGCCATGTGGCCACTTTCCGGCAGGCACCGCGCGACCCGTGATGAAATCGCGGCGCGTCATCAAGTGGTGCGCATGGCTGTCCGGTCGATCGCAGGCGATTCGATTTTCCCAATTCCAGTGCCATCGGAACGCCGCCATCTCGAGCTGGTCTCCGCTCCGATTTTCGAGGCAGATTCCGTCAACGAAGTCACGTACTATCGTTCGGCAATCGTTGAAGAATGGGATCCGCAGGATCTGGGTCGAGTGGTGACCTTCTCCCTTCGCAGCAGCCAGCCCTACTGGGAGTCTCAGCCATTGATTTCTGCAGGTCAGGTCGCGGCGGCTCTGGCGGCCCGGCTGGATCCGGACAACGTTCTTTTTGACCCGCGTCTCGCGTCGTTTATTGCCAGGTATACGGTTCGGTCACCGTCAAAGATCGAGATTGAGTTTTCTCGTGTGCCGCTCAATCTGGCAGCGCTATTCCGCATTCCCGTCGGTCCTGCGAACGCACATGGAGACGGCGATCGAACCGCACAGCCAGCCCCGGCGACCGGTCGCTTCCAGCTGGAATCACAGGACGACACACAGCGATCGTATCATCGGAGTGTTCCGGAACCGGACGGACTTGAACCTGGCCAGTATCACGTTGCTGAAGTTGTCGAGCGTGTCTACGCCACACGGCACGAGGCGATCCAGGCGTTCCGCCGTGGTCACGTTGACCTCCTGCCTTCGCTGCAGGCCTGGGAGGTCGATCCTGTTCGCGAATCGGGACTGGCGAATGTGCAGCGTCAGGCACTCCCCGCCAACCATGTGATCGTATTCAATCCCGCGTCCACAAACGTCCGCAATGCACAGCTCAGACGTGCCCTGTCATTTGCCATCCCCAGAGAAATGATCCTGAAAAAAATCATTCTGCGGGACGAGTCCATGACGTACGGAAGGCCCAGCAGCGCGAGCTGGTTTCAGGACAGCTACGCCAACAGTCCCCTGGTCGAACCGCCACAGTTTAAGCTCAGGCTGGCGTTCGCGTTGAGGTTCGCTGCTGAGGAGCAGGCGCGCATTTCAGTCAGGAAACGGCTGCTGGAACAGGCTCGAGAGGCCGCGCAGTTGGCTGGCCGGAAGTGGGATGAGTCGGCATGGCGTGCGGCCAACGACGATCAACTTCAGGCCGCGGTTGAGGCAACTGAACTTCCTCATTTAACCATGCTTTGCGAAGCGGATCCTGCCATGCAGCAGGCAGCAGAAAAAATGATTGAATTCTGGGCGCGTATCGGCATTGATGTGCAACTGGCAGTCGCAGGCCAGTCAGAGGCTGCTGTGTCGGACTGGGACATGCTCTATCGCCGCGTGCAAATGGAAGAACCTCTGCTTGACCTGTGGTCGGTGCTGCTGACCGACCATTCGCTGGACGTGAATCTCCTGCAGGGTTATCCGGACTGGCTGAGACAGGATTTGACACGTCTGGATTATGCCGGCAGTTTTCGAGTGGCACGGGACAGTCTGTACAGAATGCAACGGAATATCGCCGCACAGGCGTTCCTGATTCCACTTTGGGAAGTCGATCAGTTCATTGCTTTTCGCGGCAATGTGAGCGGCTATCGGGACCGACCGGTTTCGGTTTATGACAACGTACAACGCTGGGTGGTGAAGCCGTGAGACGTTCCGCATGTTGTGGCCGTCCATTCGCACGGGCGACCTTTTTCCTGTTAAGCGGGTTCGGCGCTGCACTGCTGGTCTCGAACCCGGTGTTCGCTGTTCAGCCGCCCGACGTCGCATCAACACCGGCGGCCGATCTGGAACTGTCACAAAAGGCAGCGCCCGGTGTTCAGCCTGAAGTGGAAGTTCCATTCAGCCTGCGTCCCTATCGTGTCCGCCTCTCGGTGTCGCTGACCGGTTCCGTTGGCGGACGGTCGTTTGATCAGGCCATCCTGCTCGATGAACTTCGACAGGCGGTGAGCCGCATGTACGGTCGCATGTGGCGCCTCGATTTGCATGAGGCCGACTGGTTAAGGCCTGGGACGCCGATTCAGATTGCGGAACTGAAAGTGGAAGATCTGATTAACGGGGAGGGTCCGGAACATGCACTGGATCGGTATCCGGAAGCAGAATGTGACAAGGCCATGCTGGTGGGTGTGTCAGCGACAACAGCCGGATTTGAAGTGATTTGTCGGGAATACGACACGAGAACGCATGAATTGTCGGCTGCCCTGCGGACATTTACTCCTGACAGCCGGCAGATCGCGATCGTCACGGCGCGCCTCGTTCGCGACTCGTTCCGACCATATCTGAAATACTCGCGCCGCTATGTCGACAATGACAATCGAGTGTTTATACAGCTGCAGGTCCAGGCCGGCGAGATTTCAGCACCTGATCCGACCGCTGAGCAGATTCGTACGGGCGACGTGTTGCGCCCGTTTCAACGCTTCATGAATCGTAAAGATCCCACCCGACTGCGTCAGCTGCGGTTCCTGCCGCTGACTTACGTACGCGTCACGTCCGTCGATCAGAGCGTCACCCGCGGACTGGCGACGGGCGTCCTGCTGACACACGGTCCAGTCTCGCCGTTTGGGATGCGCGGCAGGAATCTGAAACAGGTCGCGCTTCGCCAGCGGCCAGCCGCTCAATCCAGTACGGTTCGTCTCGTTGAAAGATCGGTGGACAACAAGCCTCTGGTGTGCCAGCGACTCAGCGTGGTCTACAAGTTGCGGCGGCAGGACCGGGACGAACTGGATCAGGTCAAACTGGTCAGTGACCGCAACGGTGAAGTGACGATTACGGCCCATGACGATTTCCCCACTCTGTGGCTGTACGTGTACAGCGGACAGAAACTGCTGGCATCGGTTCCCTATGCGCCAGGTCTGGTTCCGTTCGACACGATTGAACTGCCGGACGATTCGATCCGGCTGAGCGTCGAGGGCGACCTGCAGTTGTTTCAGGACGAACTGGTCGATTCGATCGCGTTGCGCGCCGTCCAGTTCAGCCTGGCCAGCCGTGCTGCGGAAGAAGGGCGTCTCGAGGATCTGCGGCGACAGCTGGAAGAATACGACGCCAATCCAACGCTGGATGAGTTCAGGGATTCACTCAAGCTGATACGCGACGGCGCCACGAGCCGAGCGAATCGTTCCAATAACCGCCCGGCCCTGCAGGCTGTCGAACAAATGTGTGGCCGCATGCTGGATACTCTGAACTCGTTTTTTAGCGAGGAAAAAATCGACAACCGGCAGTTTCAACTCGATGCTCTGCGTGCCAGACTGGAAGCAGAGAAGGGCAGCTGAATTCTGCGCGCCCGGACAGACTGTCTCTCTGTTCAGTTGTTGCTGTTCGATGGAATGAGAATAATTAACCGCCTTGCCAGGCGGGAAGGTCCTTCAACCTGGAACGTCTGCTGTGAAACACACTTCCTGCCTCGCGATCTTCTTCATTCTTCTGTTCGACCCGTTCTTCCACGACGATGGATGTCAGGCTGATTCCGCCAGCGACTCGGTGGATCGTCCTCAGACGAGACCCGATGTGCGCCTTGTCCTGAAACAGACAGAAAAAACGATTGCTGTCGTTCTCGATGGCACCAGCGTACTCGTCTACAACAAGCAGTCGCCTGAACTCCCGGAAAGTCTCGACTCGGCCTACCACCGCAGCGGGTTCCTGCATCCGGTGTCGTCTCCTGCCGGTCACGTGGTCACCGCCCTGTTCCCGCTCGATCATCCGCACCAGGATGGAGTCTTTTCAGCGTGGGTCAACACGTCATGGAACGATCGTAAAATTGACTTTTGGGATCTCGCTGGTGGCACCGGTCGGGTGCTGCATCAAAAGGTCGTTGACGTCTTCTGCGATGAGACGTCGGCTGGTTTTGAGGTTGATCTCGTGCATCGCATTGTCGAACCGCCGGCGGCGGATGTGCTGGTCGAACGGTGGAAAGTCACCGTCTGGCCCACGGAGAACTCCTGGCATTGCTTCGATCTGGAAACGACACAGAGCGCGCTCACCGATGTGCCCCTTATCATCAATGAATATCACTATGGCGGAATTGCTCTGCGGGGCCCAACTCAGTGGCTGCAGCCAACGAACAAAAACGCCGGGAACGACGACAAACCGACGGAAGCTTCGGACTTTCTGAATGATCAGGGATCCGGCCGGATTCACGGAAACCACCAAAAGTCACGCTGGGTCTCTCTGACAGGATCCCTGGATCGTCAACCCGTGAGCATTTCTGTGTTGTGCCATGCGCAGAACTTCCGTGCTCCTCAATCGGCGCGACTGCATCCGACGAAGCCGTATTTTTGTTTCGCTCCCTGCGTCGAAGGTGAGTTTATCATCGATCGGGAACACCCGTTCCACGCGCGCTATCGCTATCTGATCACGGATGCACCTCCGGATGCCGCCTGGCTGGATCAGCAATGGAGCGACTGGTGCGGTGAATAGAGCAGCCCGCGCTGGAACCGACAGCAGTTTTTTTGTCAATGCCTGCTACGCACGAGCGGTGACAGGAGATCTGTCGGCGACCTCAGTCGCAGCAACTTCTTCCGCCTGTGCGTTGGTTGACGTGACCCACTGTCGAACGCGATGTGCCGCCGATGCGGCACATCCAACGAGCCGATTGGGCACCGCCAGATATGTCCTGCGACAGCCTTCCACGCCGGCTCCCCACAGAGTCTTGTAGTGCAGATCTCCGTCGCCAAATTCGAACCGCCGCACTCCGCGCTCGATTCCGTCCTGAATCATTTTCCAGTACAGCGTGGAACCGGTGCGATGATCCCTGACAGTATTATCGTAGTTGTTGGCGATCGCATAGCGTGTCGTGCCGTCAGTCAGGGTGAAGCAAAAGCTGACGGGATGGCCATCAAAGCTCATCACCCAGCAATCCAGATGATCGCGAGGTGAAAGGTGTTCGATGGTGAGCTGCGTCCAGAAGCGGATCAGATTCGGATTGGCAAAACGGGGAACCGCTTTTTCACGTGTGGCCATCCATGATGCCGCTTCGATGACGTGCATGTCTGCAAACATGGATTCGGTTTCTTCAACCGTTGGCTGCCGAAAATGCCGGATCTCGGTATGTCCGGCGCGCGCCATGCGGCGTTCATAGTAGCCAACTTTTCGAGCGAACTTGCTGCCCAGCGTGTCACTGCGGTATTCGTCCCAGGAATCGGGAGCGTGCAACGTGATTTCTTCGTAGCTGTTGTGTTGCTGCAGATGAATTCCCCGCTCGCAGAGTTGATCGATCATGGCTCGATCGGCGGGAGCGGAATCACGAACCGGACCAATCTGAATGAGTGGCCACTTTCGACCTGCAATGAAGTCACCGATGGCTGCTCCGACCGCAGCTTCGTGTCCGGTGGCTGCGATGATTCCGCGGTGCGGGACGTCATGACCGCCTGTCGCGTACACGGTCAGAGGGCCAATTTGCGGCCGTCCCAGAGCCAGCAGGCCCTGCAGGATGCCCGCTTCGTCACGAGCGGTGACGATCGATGACTGTCCGGTCCACTGGCCGGTGGATCCCCAGGTATCAGCCCAGATTCGGAACCAGTCCGGTCCGAACATTTGATGGTCCGCCGCCGCCCGGACCATCAGGCGCTGCCAGTCATTCCAGATGTCGTTGGAGGATGAGTCCGGAGTCTCAATGCTGCAGCGGATCATTGAACCGTTCGAAGAAATGAAATTTCGATATTTCGAGGGACGTGAGAACGTTCGTCTCCTCTCTGTCCCGGCTGACATGGTTGAATCTAGAACCGGAAGCGGTTTCTGGAGGCCGGTATTCCGACAGGTCGTGAACTGGGCGCGTAGCAAAGAACCAGCGATCAGCGGGATCGTGCCATTTGGTACGACCGGACCTGTCCGTGAATCCGGCATGGCCCTGGACGTCGGTCAAAGCGAACGGACCCTGACGCCAGGTACGGCAACGGCTGGATTTCCAGATCGATGCAGGAACCCTGGCTGTTGTACCGGCTTCCGGAACTGATCGACGCAGAAACGGTGTCCGTTTACGAAGGCGAGAAGGCGGCCGACGCCATCGTTTCGATTGGACTGCCGGCAACGACATCCAGTCAGGGGAGCAAGTCTCCGGAGAAGACGGACTGGTCGCCCCTGAACGCCAGGCACGTCGTCGCTTTGAACACACGAATGCGTACGTCCGCAGGGACTTTAGCACAGACTCATGGGGCGTTTGGTTTGGTATGAGCCTCACCCCATCGCAATGCCTCAGTGTAGCTCTCAGCCAGAATCTCGTCATTCTTCCAATGTGAAAAGTACCGACGGTTGCTCGGCGTTTCGAGGACGTGTTCCAGGAATCCAGTTTCAACGCAGTTCCGCACGGAGTTGTTACCATTCACGAAAACGGTAGCGATTCGATCTATCCTCTGTCGAATCGCTGTTGGGTTGCCAACTCGGGCGACGATCCAGTTGAACCATTCCACAAGTTCGTGTGCAGCTTCGAACGATGAGTGACATCAGCGAATGGCACACGTTTCGCTTGCGTCCATTCAGCGGGGAAAGCGTTGTCGGTCATCTGATCGAAGTTAGCCCCATACGCCAGAGATCACCGGGCCGCTGCTGAAGATTCTCCATTCGAAACCGCTTGATCGGCGGCTCCGTGTGCATCGCATTGTTCAGCCTTCGTGCCTGGGTCGATGATACGATCAGCAACCTGTGCTCGACGCTCATTGAACATTGCTGCCAATTTGCGAACATCATGCCCGGCGGCATCGGACATTGCCTTCCGCACACGACGTACTTCACTGTAGCTCGTGCGTGTCATGAAACGGGGTTGGTGTTGGTTTGGCCGCCCGAGCAGCTTGGCCCAGCGTGTGAAGAATTTATTTTACGCCACGCGACCTCGATGGAAAATGCTCGGCAGGTCGCCTGAAC